>NZ_JAQREZ010000192.1:0-280 GCF_028598715.1 Pseudoalteromonas sp. GABNS16E | reverse complement strand
CGGTGTCTAAAGCTGTTTTAATATTCATAAAAAAATCCGATGGCAAATGCTCATCGGATTCTTACATCTATAGAAGATCGGTCAACTGATCATTAAAATATTTCTTAACTGATCGGCATTAGGCATAGCGCCAGCTTTTTTGTATAGCTTGGGTGTCTTGTCCTGAAATGTGTTTACACATTTAGGACTTATTTTATGAAAACCACTAAAACTAAAGACGTCAAGCGTACTCAGCGAGATTATACATTAGGCTTTAAATTATCTATTGTTGAGCAAGTAG
>NZ_JAQREZ010000191.1:0-280 GCF_028598715.1 Pseudoalteromonas sp. GABNS16E | reverse complement strand
GCGCGAGCAAGCTTCGCGCCTTGTATCTCTCGTTGATAAATGATTAGCTATCATTTATCACATCGAAGTCAGTGAGCTTGCCTTTGCGCCTAGTATTTAATACTGCTCCGTAGATAAAGCCCTGACTTTCTATTCTCACAAACTGAATGGTATCCAAGCACACTTTTATTTAAGTAGATGCTGTATGTACAAGGGGAGTAAGTAGAGATGATGTTTATCGGCATTGATATTAGTAAAGAGAAGATTGATTTATCGTGGTTGAGAGACCAGCTTACAAACA
>NZ_JAQREZ010000190.1:0-293 GCF_028598715.1 Pseudoalteromonas sp. GABNS16E | reverse complement strand
TTTAAAAGAAAAGTGGTGCAGGAGTCATTAGACTCACACGGTACCGTTAAAATGACCGCTAATAAATACGGTATTCATCCCGATATGCTGTCAAGTTGGAGAAGTAAAATGACCTCAAGAAAAGAGCTTAAGCCACTTAAAAACCATGGTCCAGAAAAGTCATATAATGTAGTGGCATAGTTAATTTGGCCACCCATTAAGAAAGAAATGTTATGCTAATAAGCATACAAATTTGGGTGAAAAAATGACGAAATTAAAACGCGCAACGTATTCTGCGGCAATCAAGTTAGAAA
>NZ_JAQREZ010000189.1:0-304 GCF_028598715.1 Pseudoalteromonas sp. GABNS16E | reverse complement strand
GGCGACTGATAATGACTGACTCTGTACGTGGTGATACCACATAACTTTTATAGCCATTAGCTTTTATTTCGCCAGGTGCATATACGGAGCTAAATTGATATTCAGGCTTAACACTTTCCACTTTAATGTTAGCAAGCGACATCTTCTTTGGATCAATAGTGATACCTTCTTCATGTCCTTCTTCTCCCTCTTTATTACCACCTTCATGGCCGTGCTCGTCATGGTCACCTTTATCTTCTTCATGTCCCTTTTCGTGTTCATGCTCATCTTGATGTTCTTTTTCTTCTTGTTTCGAAACGTTTGT
>NZ_JAQREZ010000188.1:0-306 GCF_028598715.1 Pseudoalteromonas sp. GABNS16E | reverse complement strand
TACTTGCTCAACAATAGATAATTTAAAGCCTAATGTATAATCTCGCTGAGTACGCTTGACGTCTTTAGTTTTAGTGGTTTTCATAAAATAAGTCCTAAATGTGTAAACACATTTCAGGACAAGACACTTTCATACGCGAGTTCAAGTGCTTTTAGCGTTAAATTAGTATCTGGCGACAGCGACATGGCCCAACCAACGACTTTACGTGCAAATAAATCAATAACAACGGCTAAATAAGCCCAGCGATTACCTACCCAAATATACGTCACATCACCGCACCACACGGTATCTGGCTCAACAACATCA
>NZ_JAQREZ010000187.1:0-307 GCF_028598715.1 Pseudoalteromonas sp. GABNS16E | reverse complement strand
ATGATCAAACTCTTCAATTAAAAAGTTTTGTGTCTTTCGACAGCTCAATGAATTCTGAATTTATTTAATATCTTTCGATATTGAATTGACTGTGCTGCAATTCTTTTCTTAAGTAAAACCTAAGTAAATTATTGCTGTTGGTCACTCAGTTTCAATTGAGACTCTAAATTTGTTTGCCTGACTACCTAAGTAGCTTGGCTGTTAGAACTCAATCTGTACGAGTGCCCACACAGATGATTGCTTTATATTGTTAAAGAACGTTGCGATTAAAGCGTTAAACTTTATCTCGCTAGGGCTGCGCATCTTA
>NZ_JAQREZ010000186.1:0-316 GCF_028598715.1 Pseudoalteromonas sp. GABNS16E | reverse complement strand
TCATATAGCTATCTAGGTTAACGCTTTCAAAAAACAGAAGTATATTTCCGATAACTACCTTTGAATTCCTATAAACGGAAGTTTGCTTCCGAAATATAGCAATATTGGGTTAGAAACCGGAAGTTTAATTCCGTTTTGTACTTTAAGATTATAAGCTGGTATTTAATGAAAGCTCGGCAGTCCAACTCTTTTCTGTCGGATAGACGACACCTGTTACCAAGTGTCGCCCTCCTAAGAACCGTACGTGCAACTTTCACTGCATACGGCTCAAGCCTTCACGAAGGCACCTAATTGGTACCCAGCAACTTATAAAGCA
>NZ_JAQREZ010000185.1:0-317 GCF_028598715.1 Pseudoalteromonas sp. GABNS16E | reverse complement strand
TCTTTTCTGACCTGTTGCATTGTGCGGCTTATCAGTCTTTGAAGCACGGAGTACTTAGGAATGGCAATGTTATGGCTGGCAAGGTATTCAATGGCCGCATCAAAGAGGTGTCGAGGCTCCAGCCAGGCATGACCAATGTAAACCAGGTGGTGGCACAGAGCATTGAGGTGCTGTTTTTCATTCCACTTATTGTAATTAAGTAGACGCAGTATCCTTGAGTAAATACGGTCACGCTGCATTTTACTGACACTGAAAGGCCTGATCCCTTTACCTCTTTGAATTTGGGAGGCAATAAACTGCATGTCGATACTGATATC
>NZ_JAQREZ010000184.1:0-317 GCF_028598715.1 Pseudoalteromonas sp. GABNS16E | reverse complement strand
TCTTTTCTGACCTGTTGCATTGTGCGGCTTATCAGTCTTTGAAGCACGGAGTACTTAGGAATGGCAATGTTATGGCTGGCAAGGTATTCAATGGCCGCATCAAAGAGGTGTCGAGGCTCCAGCCAGGTATGACCAATGTAAACCAGGTGGTGGCACAGAGCATTGAGGTGCTGTTTTTCATTCCACTTAATGTAATTAAGTAGACGCAGTATCCTTGAGTAAATACGGTCACGCTGCATTTTACTGACACTGAAAGGCCTGATCCCTTTACCTCTTTGAATTTGGGAGGCAATAAACTGCATGTCGATACTGATATC
>NZ_JAQREZ010000183.1:0-318 GCF_028598715.1 Pseudoalteromonas sp. GABNS16E | reverse complement strand
ATGTATTTAACTTTAATCAACCTACTGTTCCAGAGTTTTTTGATGACATTTCAAATAGCAGCGTTTCAAATGCGCTACAACGCCGGGAAATGTGGAATAAAATGAGAATGAACCCTACAGATCTTGCTGACTTATCAGCATCTGCAATGACTTTTTTAATGAATGGTAGTACGCCAATGTCAAATTGGCGAGGAATGTTTAAAGCTGGCGAAAAGGTTAGGCTTAGATTTATTAACGGTTCTAGCAATACGTTTTTTGATGTAAGAATACCTGAGCTGAAGTTAACAGTTGTACAAGCTGATGGACAAAATGTTGAAC
>NZ_JAQREZ010000019.1:0-67714 GCF_028598715.1 Pseudoalteromonas sp. GABNS16E | reverse complement strand
GACATTCCATGTCCCGTCTGTTAACATTAATCTTGGCATGTAGGTTCGGTGTAAAGTTTTCTGGCGAATTCAATTATACCTTATCTTCATGCTGTTTGTTTTTCATACCACAAAGATCAACACGCCCAGTTAAATTTTTAGGGCCTGCTTATCCTTCAGGATTAAAATTTGTTCTAACTAGGGACGATTTAATCGTGGTGCGAGGTTTGTAACCTAGTGGGCTAAGTAAAAACCGAGCAACAAAGAGTTAATCGTCCCTAGGACGAACCTTCGTGCAGCGCGTGTTTGGTATTTATACTGCGTTATCGCCTATTTATGGGGAATAACCACACTACATAGGCTCTGCCTTGCCTAAATACCAAACACACTGCTGCAAATTTAATCTCGAAAGATAAACAGGCCCTAAGTTAAACCAATAATTTAGTTACAGGCTACTGCTCTCGGGCAATCGCTCTGTAAGCAATATCGGTGCGGTACTCCATACCTTCCCAGCTAATTTGTTTTACAAGCTCGTATGCACGTTGCTGTGCCTCGGTAACGGTATTGCCGAGTGCCGTTGCACATAATACACGTCCACCTGCGGTGACAACGTTTTCGCCATCTTGCTTAGTACCCGCATGAAATACTTTTTCATCAGCAGGGTAGTTAACTTTAAGGCCTGATATTGCATCACCTTTAGGGTAATCACCTGGGTAGCCTTTAGCGGCAAGTACAACACCTACGGCTGCGCGCGGGTCAAACTCAATGGTTGTTTTATCAAGTTCTTCGCGGTTAGCCGCTTCAACTAGTTCAACTAAGTCTGATTTAAGACGAAGCATCATTGGTTGCGTTTCAGGGTCACCAAAACGACAGTTGTACTCAATTACTTTAGGCGTGCCCTGGGCATCAATCATTAAGCCTGCGTATAAAAAGCCAGTGTAAGGATGACCTTCGCTTGCCATACCCTCAACGGTAGGAACGATTACTTCGTTCATAATGCGCTGGTGGATTTCGTCGGTTACTACAGGTGCCGGTGAGTATGCGCCCATGCCGCCAGTATTTGGACCTTCATCGCCATTGTATGCACGCTTATGATCTTGGCTTGTTGCAAATGGCAAAATGTTTTTACCATCAACCATAACAATAAAAGAGGCTTCTTCGCCTTCTAAAAACTCTTCGATCACGACGCGGCTGCCAGCCTCGCCAAAAGCATTACCGGCAAGCATATCGCGAATAGCGTCTTCAGCTTCGCGCTCATCCATTGCCACAATAACGCCTTTACCAGCAGCTAGACCGTCAGCTTTTATTACAATTGGCGCGCCTTTTTCTTTTAAATAAGCAAGGGCTGGGTCAATTTGTTCAAACGTTTGGTAATCAGCAGTTGGGATGGCATGGCGAGCTAAAAAGTCTTTAGTAAACGACTTAGAGCCTTCTAGCTGCGCTGCACCGGCTGTTGGACCAAAAATAGCGAGACCGTGTTCACGGAACTTATCTACAACGCCCAATACAAGCGGTACTTCAGGGCCAACAATAGTAAGTTCTACATTGTTTTGTTGCGCAAAGCTTAATAGGCCATCTAGGTCTTCAACGTTAATTGCAACGTTTTCTAGTTTTGGCTCAAGTGCAGTACCGGCATTACCCGGTGCTACAAATACAGTGTTTACTTTCGTGTTTTGAGCGGCCTTAAACGCAAGTGCGTGTTCGCGGCCGCCGCTGCCAATGACTAATACATTCATGGCGAAATATTCCTATTTAAAGCGGTTTTTTAAATTTCAGCGTCATACGGTCGCTTTCACCAATAGCTTTGTATTTATCAGCGTCTTGTTCGCCAAGGCGTAAGCTAGGTGGTAGCGTCCACACCCCTTTAGGGTGATCGGCTGTATCTTTTGGATTGGCGTTAATCTCACTGCTTGCAACTAATTCAAATCCAGCTTTTTTAGCTAAATCGACCACGTAACTTTGCTTCATGTAGCCGGTTGATTTTTGATCCTCATCAGGTCGGCTTTCATCTAAGCGATGTTCAACTACACCTAATACGCCACCGGGTTTTAACGCTTTATAAAAAGACTTAAATGCACTGAGTGCGCCTTTAGTGTCTTTACCCATGTACCAGTTATGTACATTGCGAAAGGTTAATACCATGTCGGCAGTGCCGGCAGGGGCAATATCAGTGTGCGTTAATGGGGCAAACTCAGAAATTTTTACTTTGCTAAAACGCTCATCTTCGGCCACTTTTTTCTTAAAGCCAGCTAAAGAGCGCTGGTAGTAACCTACCGATGAATCACTCGGAAAATGCGCTGCGTAATATAAGCCTTGCTCTTTAAGTGCAGGGGCTAAAATTTCGCTGTACCAACCACCGCCTGGGGCAATTTCAACCACAGTCATTGTTGGTTTAAAACCAAAAAATGCCAGCGTTTGCTCAGGGTGACGGTATTCATCGCGGGCGCTATTTTTAGCGCTACGCTCGCTTGATTGAATAGCATGGCTAAGGCTTGACTCATGGTTATGGCTAAGTGCCATTGTTGAGGTCAGCGTAAGCGAGGCAACAAGTAGTGACTTTAGTGCAAATTTCATCGTTTGTTCCTTAACATTTTATATAGGTGTTGAACCAGAATACGTGAATTGATTGCAAACAAAAAGGGCTAAACGTTGTGTTTAACCCTTTGTGTGATTAGTGGCGGAAGTGGCGCATGCCGGTAAATACCATCGCCATGCCAGCTTCGTCAGCGGCGGCGATAACTTCTTCATCGCGCATTGAACCACCCGGTTGAATAACCGCAGTAATACCAGCGGCTGCTGCTGCGTCTATACCATCACGGAATGGGAAAAACGCATCTGATGCCATCACAGAGCCAGGTACTTCTAGATTTTCATCAGCGGCTTTAATACCCGCTATTTTAGCTGAGTAAACACGGCTCATTTGGCCTGCGCCTACGCCAATGGTCATACCGTCGCGGGCATATACAATCGCGTTTGATTTAACAAACTTAGCCACTTTCCAGCAAAATAGTAAATCTTTAAGTTCTTGCTCAGAAGGTTGGCGCTTAGATACGACTTTTAAATCGCCTTGGGTAACCATGCCTAGGTCGCGGTCTTGTACTAAAACACCGCCGTTAACGCGTTTAATATCGTGGCCAGTTGCTTTGCCACTCCATTGACCACACGCTAATAAGCGTACGTTCTTTTTAGCTTCAACAATTTTTGCTGCTTCGCTTGAAACGCTAGGGGCAATAATTACTTCAACAAATTGACGCTCAACAATGGCTTGTGCTGTTGCAGCGTCAAGCTCGCGGTTAAAGGCAATAATGCCACCAAACGCTGAGGTTGGATCTGTTTTAAAGGCGCGGTCGTAAGCACTAAGAATATCTTCGCCAATTGAAACGCCACACGGGTTTGCGTGTTTAACAATAACACATGCAGGTACATCAAATTCTTTAACACACTCAAGTGCGGCGTCGGTATCTGCAATGTTATTAAACGACAGGGCTTTACCTTGTAGCTGAGTAGCTGTTGCAACAGACGCTTCGCTTACGTTGTTTTCAACATAAAAAGCTGCATCTTGATGCGAGTTTTCACCGTAACGCATATCTTGCTTTTTAGTGAACTGCATGTTGATAGTGCGTGGGAATTTAGTCTCTTCAGCGGCTTCTTCAGTGTAATCAGGCACCATTTTGCCAAAGTAGTTAGCAATCATGCCATCGTACTGAGCTGTGTGCTCATACGCGGCAATGGCTAAATCAAAACGTGTTTTGTACGTTGTTGAGCCATTGTTGCTTTGCATTTCGCTAATAACGCGCTCGTAATCGTTTGCGTTTACCACGATGGTGACGTCTTTGTGGTTTTTAGCGGCTGCACGAACCATGGTAGGTCCGCCAATATCAATGTTTTCAATAGCATCTTCAAGGCTGCAGTTTTCTTGAGCGACAGTATTCGCAAAGGGGTATAAGTTAACTACAACAATATCGATAGCAGAGATGTTATTATCTGCCATTACGCTTTCATCTTGTCCGCGGCGCGCTAAAATACCGCCGTGAATTTTAGGATGAAGGGTTTTTACGCGACCATCCATGATTTCAGGATGACCTGTGTGATCTGATACTTCAGTCACTTTTATGCCGTTATCAGCAAGGAGTTTGCAGGTACCGCCAGTTGATAAAATATCTACACCTTGCGCTTCTAGTGCGCGGGCAAATTCAACAATACCGGTTTTATCAGACACACTTAATAGTGCGCGACGAATAGGACGATGAGTATCCATTGTAGTTTAATTTCCTCAGTTTATGAGCTAGCTTAGAAGCGGGCATTTTAACTGATTACTACTCAAAAAACGACTTATAAAGCGCCAATAAGCGTGAGCATTTTGCAACATCTATACTAAATTGTGTGCATAAAAAAAGCACCCTAAGGTGCTTTTTTTGCATGATACCAATTGTATTGGATTAGTAAGCAGTTATAGCGATAGAAAAACAACTCTATAACAAGGCAAAAATTTCACAGTGTAGTTATTCTACATAAGAAATTTTTAACGCCGTTATGGGCTTGTTTAGCTCGTTAGCATGCTTACGCTTTCAATATAATTGGTATTAGTTCATGCCGTATTTTTTAAGCTTTTTACGTAAAGTACCACGGTTGATACCTAGTAAAATTGCCGCACGAGTTTGGTTACCACGTGTGTATGTCATTACTTCTTCAAGTAATGGCGCTTCTAGCTCTGAAAGAACAAGGTCGTAAACGTCTTGCACATCTTGACCGTTAAGCTGCTTTAAATAGTGGTGAACAGCTTTTTTTACTGCATCACGCAATGGCTGCGGTTTCTCGTGTGACTGAACATGAGGGTTTGTGATAAATGGAGAAGTCACGTTTTGTTCGAACATTATTTAATCTCTTTCTTTCTTAGTTAGCTGCTAGTGTTTTAAAGTATTGCGTTAATGCGTCAACCTGTGCTTGTGGGTTGTCGAGCGCATTAAATACTCGCCTAAACTGACCGTCACTGTCATGGGTTTGCAAATACCAAGATACATGTTTGCGAGCGATTCGCGCTCCCATTGGCTCGCCGTAAAACGCATGGAGGTTATCTAAATGCTCCATTAAAATACTTCGCACCTCTGAAATAGCAGGTGGTGGTAAGTGTTCTCCAGTTCGCAAATAGTGGTCTATCTCCCTAAATATCCAAGGGCGACCTTGGGCGGCTCGGCCAATCATGATGGCATCTGCACCCGTATAGTCCAAAACCTGCTTTGCTTTTTCTGGAGATGTAATATCACCATTAGCAACCACAGGTATCGACACTGAGCGTTTTATATCCCTAATCGTGGCATATTCTGCTTCACCTTTGTACATACATGCGCGTGTACGCCCATGTACGGCAAGTGACGCAATGCCATAACGCTCAGCTATTCTCGCAATCTCTACACCATTACGGTTGTCCTGATCCCATCCTGTACGGATTTTAAGTGTGACCGGGATATCAACAGCGTTAACCACTGCATCAACTATCTCTTCCACAAGTTCAGGAAACTGTAATAATGCAGAGCCTGCGAGTTTCTTGTTCACTTTTTTTGCTGGGCACCCCATATTGATATCTATGATCTGTGCACCGTTAGCAACATTGAATTGTGCGGCCTGCGCCATAAGCTCAGGATCAGCTCCTGCAATTTGCACCGCGCGTATACCCGACTCACCGCTGTGATCCATACGGTTCATCGATTTTTCAGTTTTCCAAACCTTCGGGTTTGACGATAACATTTCAGACACGGCCAAGCCTGCGCCTAAGCGGCGGCAAAGCTGTCTAAATGGTCTGTCTGTAATACCTGCCATTGGCGCGACTATTACATTATTCTCAAGTTGGTATGAACCGATACGCACTGTATTCAATAGGCCTCTTTTCAAGGGGCGCTAAGTTTACGGTTTTTTTAGGAAAAATCAAAGGCTATAAATTGAACAAAAGTGACTTTTTTTTGCCCTTTTCGTATTGACTTTTGATAACCGCATGACAAGTGGGTCGATTTGTTTGAAATTTAAACAAAAAATAATTTTGTCAAATTATGCATGCTAATTTTCTAACTGTAAAAAAATAGTAAAGCCTGTTAAATACAGGCTTTACATGCAAGTTTTGAGTTAAAACTCTAAATTTATAAATGTATGCGGTTAGCTATTTTTTGTGCCGCTTACACGGGTCCAATCACCCTCTAGTGCAATATCGTCAAGCTCAATAAACGGTGCGTAAATATCGGCAACCGATTGGGCTTGTTCTTCTAATATGCCCGACATAGCAATTTTGCCACCCGGTTTAAGTAATCCCAAAATTACACTGTGAAGCTCACGCAGCGGCTGCGCTAAAATATTAGCCACTACAATATCAGCACTAAACTCAGGTTGGTTTTCTGGTAGGTATACTTCAAGCTTATCGGCTACGCCATTACGTTGTGCGTTATCTAAGCTTGCTTCTAGAGCTTGCGGGTCAATATCAATACCTATCATGCGCTCTGCGCCAAGTTTAATGGCTGCAATGCCTAAAATGCCCGATCCACAACCAAAATCAACCACTGTTTTACCACTTAAATCTTGGCTTTCTAGCCATTTAAGGCACAGTGCCGTTGTTGCATGCGTACCCGTACCAAATGCAAGGCCAGGGTCGAGCAGTACATTAACTGCATCTGGGTCTGGAATGTCGCGCCAGCTTGGGCATATCCACAGTTTTTCGCCGAACTGGATTGGGTGAAAGTTATCCATCCACTCACGTTCCCAGTCTTTATCTTCTAGTTGCTCAATTTTGTATACCAGTGTGTCTTTAATTTCATCATGACGCTTAAGTAATTCAATTACCGCGTTCATATCATGATTGGCTTCAAATAGACCAATTACAGTGGTATCGGCCCAAAACTCTACGGTGCCAATTTTAGGCTCATAAATAGGCGTGTCTTTAGCGTCAATAAAAGTAACAGAGGCGCTGCCTGCCTCCATTAATAAGTCACTCACTGCATCTGCGGTTGCAGCATTGGCATTGATACGGATTTGGATCCAAGCCATGGTTGATTCCTTTAAATAGAAAAAAGGCCGCTACAGCGGCCTTTTTAGTTTATATGAAGCGCTAAATTATTTAGCGTCTAAAAAGCTTTTTAGTAAATCAGAGCGAGAAGGGTGGCGTAATTTACGCAGTGCTTTCGCTTCTATTTGACGAATACGCTCACGTGTTACGTCAAACTGTTTACCTACTTCTTCTAAGGTGTGGTCGGTATTCATATCAATACCAAAGCGCATACGAAGTACTTTAGCTTCACGGGCTGTAAGGCCTGCTAGCACGTCGTTTGTTGCGCCACGAAGAGATTCCATTGTTGCCGAGTCGATTGGCGAATCAATAGTGGTATCTTCGATAAAGTCACCTAAGTGCGAATCTTCATCATCACCGATTGGTGTTTCCATCGAAATTGGCTCTTTGGCAATTTTAAGTACCTTACGGATTTTATCCTCAGGCATCATCATGCGTTCTGCTAATTCTTCAGGATTTGGCTCACGACCCATTTCTTGTAACATTTGACGAGAGATACGGTTAAGTTTATTAATCGTTTCTATCATATGTACTGGAATACGGATTGTTCTTGCTTGGTCAGCAATTGAGCGGGTAATCGCTTGGCGAATCCACCACGTAGCATAAGTTGAGAACTTATAACCACGGCGGTATTCAAACTTATCTACCGCTTTCATCAAGCCAATGTTACCTTCTTGGATTAAATCTAAGAACTGTAAACCACGGTTTGTGTATTTTTTAGCAATTGAGATTACAAGACGTAAGTTAGCTTCAACCATTTCTTTTTTCGCACGGCGCGCTTTTGCTTCACCAATGCTCATACGACGGTTAATGTCTTTAATACGCTCAATGCTTAAGCCTGTGCTTTCTTCAATTACACATAGCTTTTGGATGCAACGAATAATTTCAGGCTTCACTTCTTCAAGTTTAGCTGAATGTTTTTCGTTAGCATTTATTTCTAGGTCTAGCCACGCTGAGTCAGTTTCGTTATTAGCAAAGTGCTTAATAAACGTTTTCTTAGGTAGCTTAGCAATTTGTACCGCTTGTTTCATGATAAGGCGTTCTTGAATACGCACTCTATCCATCATTTCACGCATGTTGTTAACCATGCGATCAAACTGTTTTGGTACTAATTTAAAGGTTCTGAAAAGCTCGCCAATTTCAAAAATAGCGGCTTGAGAATCTGGGTGCGAACGCCCTTTTTCATCAAAGGTAGCGCGAGCTTTAACGTATAAATCACGTAAGTTTTCAAAGTGAATACGGGCTTCTTCTGGATCTGGGCCTGTATCTACTTCTTCTTCGTCTTCATCGTCATCGCTGTCTTTGTCATCTTCATCATCGTCTTCATCAAGTTGTTCTTCACTTAATTCAGAGCCGATGTGAGTTGCTGAGATTTGCGCTTCGTCTTCGTTAGGGTCGAAAAAGCCTGAAATAATGTCGCTTAAGCGCATTTCTTCTGCTTCAAACTTATCCCACTGTTCAAGTAGGTAAGTAATCGCTTCAGGGTATTCGGCAACAGAAATTTGTACCTGGTTGATACCTTCTTCAATACGCTTAGCGATTACAATTTCGCCTTCACGTGTAAGAAGTTCAACAGTTCCCATTTCACGCATATACATGCGCACTGGGTCAGTTGTACGGCCAATTTCTTTTTCTACAGTTGCAAGGGCTGCAGCAGCAGCTTCTGCTGCGTCTTCGTCTGTCGTGGTTTCTTGCATCATTAATTCATCAGCATCAGGCGCGTTTTCGCTAACCTTGATACCCATGTCATTAATCATGCTAATGATATCTTCTACTTGATCTGAGTCGATTATGTCTTGTGGAAGGTGATCATTTACTTCAGCAAAAGTTAAGTAGCCTTGCTCTTTACCTTTTTGAATCAGAAGTTTTAATTGTGACTGAGGAGTTGGATCCATAGAGATTGTTTCTTCCACTCTGATAAGTTGATACAACAGGCGTCATCATAGAGTTAGCCTTTTAACTAACTTTAATAATGTGACGCAGTGAATAGCACAGTATAACAGTTTAAATCAAGTCTGACTAGCTGTTACTCGCTTTTAGCGCTGTCATAAGTAAATGACATTCTAGTTTTTCATCACTTGATAAGCCCTGTGTCTTGTCCTTTATTAATAGGGTCTCTAGTCGATAATTTAAACACTGATCTTCAATAAATTTAAAAGTATTTTGAAAAACAGTCTCTAAACGCTCATCACTAATTTGGTGCTGCCATGTGGCAAGCTTTACTAGTGGTTCGTAATCTTCGGAATCTCTAAATGATTCGAGTAAAACCGCTGTGTTCGCATTGTCTTTTTGCAATGCGCGCTCTTGTAAGCGCAGTAGCAAACCAATACCCGCTATGTTCATTTGTGCCAATTCTGGCAAATGGGGCACACTTTTAGCTAACTGTGGGTGCTGAATTAAAATACCAATAGCTTGGCGCATTGGGGTAATTTTAAATTTTCGCTCAACAGCGTGTTGTTGCTTTGGTGTTTTTAAGCGGCTATTTAGTTGCTCACGCGTACGGCCAATTAATCGCCCTAACTGCTCTAAAATATTTTCTTGGTAAAATTCACTCGGAATTTTTTCAATTAACGGCAAAGCGGCACTTAATAGCTTCGCTTTGCCTGAGTCGAGTGTTAGGTCTACTTCTTGGCTAAGCTTATTAAATAACACTTTGGTAAAATCATCTGCTTGGCTTAAACGTTGCTCAAACTGTGTTTTACCTTCTTGCTGAACCAGTGAATCGGGGTCTTCGCCGTCGGGCAAAAATACAAAGTGTAATGCTTTGCCATCGTTTAAGTAGGGCAGGGCATTTTCTAGTGCTCGCCATGCAGCGTCGCGGCCAGCTCTGTCGCCATCGTAACAACAAATAACTTTGTCGGTGGTTCTAAATAGCGTATGCATATGCTCGCTTGTTGTTGCGGTGCCAAGCGCAGCTACGGCATATTCAATACCTTGCTCTGCAAGTGCAACTACATCCATGTAACCTTCTACAATAAGTACATGTTCAAGCTTTTTATGTGCTTGTTTTGCCTCATAAAGACCATATAGCTCAAAGCCTTTGTGAAAAATACGGGTCTCTGGTGAGTTGAGGTATTTTGGCCCTTGGTCGGCTTGCATTACACGCCCGCCAAAGGCGATAACACGGCCACGTTTGTCACGAATAGGGAACATTAACCGATCGCGGAAAAAATCAAACTGCCTACCTGGTGTTTTTTCTGAGGCGAGCTTAAGCTCGACCAGCTGTTCTTTTTGCTCTTTTGTTCTGCCAAGTTGTTGGCACAGCGCTTCCCATTCGCTCGGCGCATAACCAATCATAAACTTTTTAACGGTTTCGCCACTTAAACCACGCCCTTTTACATAGTCAATCACCGCAGCAGAGTTACTGTGGTGCTTTAATTGATGCTGGTAAAAGCGTGCTGTGTGTAACATTAAATCGTAATCTGAGCGCTTTTGCGCTGCCGTGCGCTCAGGTGCTGAGCTACTGCCTTTCTCGCGAGGTACGTCTAAATTTAAAAGGCTTGCGAGCTCTTCTATGGCATCAACAAATTCAAGCTTGTCGTATTCCATAACAAACGAAATAGCGTTGCCATTAGCACCACAGCCAAAGCAGTGGTAAAACTGTTTATCTTGAGAAACAGTAAACGAGGGAGATTTTTCGTTATGGAAAGGGCAGCAAGCTTGGTAGTCTTTGCCTGCTTTTTTAAGACCAACTTTAGAGTCTATTAGCTCTACAATATCTGTTCTGGCGAGTAAATCGTCAATAAAATTTCGTGGGATCTTTCCAGCCATGTTTTGTAAGTAGTCCTAACAATTGGTGAGGTGTAATTTCAACACAATGCGCGCATTTATAAAAGAGGTATCGGTAAGCTAAAAAGCTACATTATATCCATGGGCAATAATACTTAATCATTTTCAGGTGCTAAGCCTGACGCTAACAGCGTGCAAAGCTAGGATATTGAAGGTAGAGCAGTGCAGGCGTAGTAAGTGATAGCCCTAAATAACCCATTTTACCTAGCCTTCGATGTGCTTTTGTAGCTACACAATAAATCACTTAATTACATGCACGAGCATTACTTAAAAGCGTTTTGTTTGTCTACTTAAACGAAGAAACCGAGCACTAGGCTCGGTTTGCTTTAATCATACTTTGTGTATGTGGGAGTATTAGGCTGTTAATCGTTGCTTAATTAAACCAGAAAGCTTGCCCATATCGGCACGTCCTTCGGCTTTGCTTTTGATTATGCCCATTACTTTACCCATGTCTTGCATACCTGCTGCATTAGTATCAGCAATAGCCGCATCAATAAGAGCAACTATTTCTTCTTCACTCAATTGTTGAGGTAAAAAAGTTTCTAGTGCTGCGATCTCATTGGCTTCAATTTCGGCTAAATCTTCACGCCCAGCATCTTTGTACTGAGTGTAAGAATCACGACGTTGTTTAACAAGCTTCACTATAACGGAGGTAATACCTGCGTCGTCTAGTGTTATTTGCTCATCAATCTCACGTTGCTTGATTGCGGCAAGCACCATGCGAATAGGGTTAAGACGTTGTTTGTCTTTCGCTCTCATCGCATCTTTTTGCGCATCTTTTAGCGTTATTAAAAGGCTCATTTATACAAGACCTAATACTATTAGTATAATTTAACGCGACGTGCGTTATCGCGAGAAAGCTTCTTCATGTGACGCTTAACCGCTGCAGCTTTTTTACGCTTACGCTCAGCTGTTGGCTTTTCATAGTGCTCGCGACGACGAACTTCTGAAAGGATACCTGCTTTTTCACATGAACGCTTGAAGCGACGAAGTGCTACGTCAAACGGTTCGTTCTCTCTTACTTTAATTACTGGCATTAAAAATTCACCTACCTAAATTATGAGCGTTGCTCAAGTTGATCAAACATTGATCAAGTGGTTCAAAAATGGTGCGGTATTGTAATCCGAAGCAACACCACATGTAAAGGATAATATTAACAGAAATGCAGCGGCTTAAATAGTGTTAATTTGGCTGGCGTTGGTATAGCCTACAGAATACTTGCCCTGCTTTTTTTTCTTTAATTAACAGCCAGTTATCTGGTTGTGAAAAGCTGCTTAGTTCGGTTTCTACCTCAACATAAATGAGCGCGTCTTCGCTAAGCCATTGGTTATTTTCTAATAAATCACAGCTACTCTGCGCTAAGTTTTTACGAAATGGTGGGTCAACAAAAACTAAATTAAATGGTGAATTTGTATTCTTTTGCTCTAAATATGAGAGTGAATTAGTGTGTTTTACCTGTGCATTTTCAAGCTTTAAGGTACTAATATTTTGCTCAATTTGCTTAGCAGCCGAGGCATCTAGTTCGATAAACGTGGTGCTTTTAGCAAACCGAGAAAGCGCCTCAAAGCCAAGCCCGCCAGAGCCTGCAAAGCAATCGAGTACTGTTGCATCGCGCGTATCTTGCATTAACCAATTAAACACGGTTTCTTTAATGCGGTCTGTTGTTGGGCGTAGCCCTTCTACATTTTTTACCGGCAGTTTACGGCCACGAAATTGCCCGCTGATTACTCTAATAAAGCCGTCAGTAGATTTGCTAATTGCTTTATTTTTCGTTGTTTTTTTTCTCATTTAGGTCACTAAAAAATGGTATAAGGGATCTAGCTCAGATAATATTGTGCGTAGTTTACGTTTAGCTTCATTTTTCAACCGCATTAAAAGTGTTACTATTTAGCACTTACGTTTTGAACGGTTGTTTGGCCGGCACGCTTTGCGGAGCCACACCAAGCTATTTCAAATTTTAGTTTATCAGATTTTTATAAGTGGTTATTAGCAAGTATGGCAAAAAAAAGTAAATTCATGTCTTGGCTCGGTTTTGGTAAGTCAGATAAAAAACAAGCAGAAGCTGATAAACAACAGGCATTAGCTCAGCAACAAGAAGCTGAGCGCTTAGCGGCAGAAAAGGCCGAAGCAGAGCGAGAAGAACAAGCGCGTATTGCTGCTGAAAAAGCACAAGCAGAGCGTTTAGCAATTGAAAAGGCTAATGCAGAGTTGCTTGCAAAAGAGCAAGCCGAAGCACAGGCGCAACAACAAGCACAAGCTGCTCGTCTAGCTGAGCAAGAAGCGCAAATGCGTTTAGAGCAAGAGCGCATGGCTGCACAGCGAGCTGAGCAACAACGTTTAGACACAGAGCGTGAGCAAGCTGAGCAAGATGAAAAATTAGCAATTGAAAAAGCCAATGCTGAGTTGCTTGCGAAGGAGCAAGCTGAAGCACAGGTACAACAACAAGCACAAGCCGCTCGTTTAACAGAGCAAGAAGCGCAAATGCGTTTAGAACAAGAGCGTGTTGCAGCAGAAAAAGCTGAAGCTGAGCGTTTAGAACAAGAGCGTATTGCACAAGAACAGGCAGAAGCTGATCGCTTAGAACAAGAGCGTATTGCCGCAGAGCAAGCAGAAGCTGAACGTGTAGAGCAAGAGCGTATTGCCGCAGAGCAAGCAGAAGCTGAGCGTTTAGAGCAACAACGAATTGCCGCAGAGCAAGCAGAAGCTGAACGTGTAGAGCAACAACGAATTGCCGCAGAGCAAGCAGAAGCTGAACGTGTAGAGCAAGAGCGTATTGCAGCAGAGCAAGCAGAGGCCGAGCGTTTAGAGCAACAGCGAATTGCCGCCGAGCAAGCAGAGGCTGAACGCTTAGAACAAGAGCGTATTGCACAAGAACAGGCAGAAGCTGAACGTGCAGAGCAAGAACGTATTGCAGCAGAGGCCGAAGCTGATCGTTTAGAGCAAGAGCGCATTACGGCAGAGCTTGCAAAAGAAGAAGCTAAACTTGCCGAAAAGCCTAAAAAAGAAGGCTTTTTTTCACGTCTTAAAAAAGGGTTATTAAAAACCCGTGTAAATATAGGTTCTGGCTTTGCATCTATCTTTAGTGGTAAAAAAATAGACGATGATTTATTTGAAGATTTAGAAACACAGCTTCTTACCGCCGATTTAGGTGTTGATACCACCATGAAGCTGATTGATAGCCTTACTGATGCAGCTGATCGCAAGCAGCTTAAAGATGGCGATGCGCTTTATGAATTAATGAAGCAAGAAATGGCCGCAATGCTTAAAACAGCTGAGCAACCGCTTGAGGTACGTGCTGATAAAAAACCATTTGTTATATTAATGGTCGGTGTAAACGGCGTAGGTAAAACGACAACCATTGGTAAGTTAGCTAAGCAATTTCAAAATGAAGGTAAGTCGGTTATGTTGGCCGCAGGTGATACCTTTCGTGCAGCAGCCGTAGAGCAGCTGCAAGTGTGGGGAGAGCGTAACAGCATTCCTGTTATTGCCCAGCATACTGGTGCAGATAGTGCCTCGGTGGTGTTTGATGCATTTCAAGCCGCTAAAGCGCGTAATGTAGATGTATTAATTGCTGATACAGCAGGGCGCTTGCAAAATAAAGACAACTTAATGCAAGAGCTTGAAAAAATAGCCCGCGTAATGAAGAAAATTGACCCTGATGCACCGCATGAAGTTATGCTAACCATTGATGCGGGTACAGGTCAAAATGCAATTAGCCAAGTAAACTTATTTAATCAATGTGTTGGGTTAACCGGTATTACCCTCTCAAAACTTGATGGTACTGCTAAAGGTGGGGTTATATTTGCGGTTGCAGATAAGTTTAATATTCCTATTCGTTACATTGGTGTTGGCGAAGGTATTGATGATTTACGCGCATTTAAAAGCGATGACTTTATTGACGCTTTATTTAGCCAAGATGAGGATGACGCTTAATACATAAAAGGGAGCTTGCTCCCTTTTTTGGTCTGTTTATCTTTTGAGATTAAACATGCGCTGCCCTTTGGACTATTTACTTTTTATTGCTCGGTTTTACTTAGCCTTCTGGGCTATAAACCTTGCGCCGCGATTAAATAGTCTCTAGGCAAAGCAAATTTCAATCCTGAAAGGTCAACAGGCCCTAGCTAAGGAATTCCATTTTACTAATTTGGGACTGGCATAATAAAAAATGATAAATTTTCAGCAAGTAAGTAAAACCTATCCGGGTGGGCATCGCGCTCTCGAAAAAGTTACATTTCATATTAAGCCTGGCGAACTGGCTTTTTTAACAGGCCACAGTGGTGCGGGTAAAAGTACCTTATTAAAGCTCATTAGCTTAATGGAACGCCCCTCTGCAGGCAACGTGTTAATTAATGGTGTTGATTTAAATAAAGTTAATTCTCGGCAAATTCCTTATGCGCGCCGCGATATTGGTATTATTTTTCAAAATCATCGTTTGTTAGAGCGTTACACTGTGTTTGATAACGTTGCACTGCCGTTGATTATTGAAGGCACTCATCATAAACAAATCGCTAAACGAGTTCATGGTGCGCTAGATAAAGTGGGGCTGTTAGATAAAGTTAAATGCCATCCTTCTACACTATCAGGTGGTGAGCAGCAACGCGTAGGTATTGCCAGAGCGATTGTAAATTCTCCGCCTATTTTATTAGCTGATGAACCAACGGGTAACCTTGACCCCGAGCTCTCTATGGAAATATTAAGGCTATTTGAAGATTTTAATAAACACGGTACGACAGTACTTATAGCAACACACGACCTTGGTCTGGTGTCGCGTTTAAAATACCGTAGTCTGACTTTAAAAGATGGCCGTATGCTTGAAGACCCACTTGCGGAGGGCACGCTGTGAGCTTGTTATTTAAAGGACGCCAAAACTCAAACGATAAACAAAAAAAATCAGCTATCGCGGGTGGTTATTTTTTTGTTATTAATATTTTTCGCCAAGGGGTGCACAGTTTAGGTGAAATGTGGCGTACGCCACTTGCATCATTAATGACAATTGCTGTACTTGGGCTAAGTTTAACATTGCCTGCAACACTTTATTTAGTCGTAAAAAATGTACAGCAAGTCAGTAGCGGGTTTGAAGAAGCCAGTGAAATATCGCTTTTTGTAAAAGAAAGTATGAGCGAACAAGAAACACAAACCTTAGTAAAGCGTTTAGCACTTTACGCCGAGGTAGAAAGTGTTGAATTTATTTCTAAGCAGCAAGCATTAACTGAATTTAAAGATGTGTCGGGGTTTGGGCAAGCTTTAGAGTACCTAGATAGCAACCCGCTACCCGATGTTGTATTAGTGACACCTACTAAGCGGCATCGCCAGCCTAATGCGGCTAAAGCGCTGCTTACAAAGCTTGAGAACGAGCGCGAAGTAGATTTTGGTAAGCTTGATATTGCTTGGCTTGAGCGCCTAAATGCATTATTAGACTTATTAAAAGAAAGCGTTATCACAATTGCTTTATTACTTCTTACCTCTGTCACGCTTATTATTGGTAATACGATTCGTTTATCGATTATGGATAAAAAAGAAGAAATACAAGTAATGAAGTTAGTAGGTGCTACCAATACGTTTATACACGCTCCGTTTTTGTGGACCGGCATTTGGTATGGCGTTATAGGGGGCTTGTTTGCATTTATTTGTATTGCCTTAATGATGTGGTGGTTAACTAGCGCAGTAAGCAGCGTTGCAGGCGTGTATCAAACAAGCTTTTCGTTAATTGGTTTAACGCTTAATGAGTTTGGCGCATTAGTATTGCTAGCAACCAGCTTAGGCTTTATTGGTTCTTACTTATCGGTTAACCGATATATAAAAGAAATTGAGCCTGATAAAGTATAAGTATGGCTGCTAATGGCTGACTCAAAAATGTCATGTTTGTATATTATTATCCTCAAATGAGATTAGTTGTAAATGCGCTGTTACGCTTGCGCTAATCTCTTGCAATCCCTTAGTTCATCACTTATTCAGTCGCATGTAGTAGACTTAACATACACTAAAAAACCGCTTGATTTACGCTTAAAAAAAGTTTTAAATTGGGGTTAGCACTCTTAGAGAAAGAGTGCTAAGATGGTTTCAAATGTTTATCACCGAGGTGAAAAATGAGTAAAGATTTATACGCAATGGCACTTACAGTTGGGCAACAAAGCGCAAGTATGGACGGCTACCTTCAAGCGGTTAGCACAATTCCTATGCTTAAAGCTGAGCAAGAGAAAGAGCTAGCAACACGACTTCAAGAAGAAGGCGATCTTAGTGCTGCAAAGCAACTCATTATGTCGCATTTACGCTTTGTAGCACATATTGCTAAAAGCTACTCGGGTTATGGTTTACCGCAAGCCGATTTAATCCAAGAGGGCAATATAGGCCTGATGAAAGCGGTTAAGCGTTTCGACCCGAGTGTGGGTGTACGTTTAGTGTCGTTCGCTGTTCATTGGATTAAAGCAGAAATTCATGAGTTTGTGCTTAAAAACTGGCGCATCGTAAAAGTTGCGACCACTAAAGCGCAACGTAAATTGTTTTTTAATCTTCGTAAAAACAAAAAACGTTTAGGTTGGTTTAACCAAGCTGAAGTAAGCACTGTAGCGAATGAGCTAGGCGTGAGTGAAAAAGAAGTTCGTGAAATGGAATCGCGCATGAGCGGCCAAGACATGGGCTTTGACTTAACGGGCGACGATAACGACGACGCACCAACAAGTACTTATTCACCAGTACAATATTTAACAGACGGCTCAGCTGATTTAGCTGACGATATTGAGCAGCAGCAATGGCAAGAGCAGTCACATACTCGTTTATTTAGCGCGCTTAAAACGCTAGACGAACGCTCACAAGACATTGTAAGTGCACGCTGGTTGTCTGATGACAAAGCAACACTACAAGAGCTTGCTGAAAAATACAGTGTATCTGCTGAGCGTGTTCGCCAGCTAGAAAAAACAGCGATGAAAAAGCTGCAAAGTGCTATGAGCTAATAGCGCAAAAAATGTAAAACTTAAAAAGCCCTGCATTAATATGCGGGGCTTTTGCTTTGTGGCTATAAGTATCTTAATCAAGGTTTTAGCTATTAATATTGCTTTTTTTAGCTTAGTTGTATGGCTTAAATATACTTAAAACACCGCTTAAAGCTACCTAGCGTTGATCCCTTTACCTTGCGCCTGTGCTAATTGTATGTATTTTTTATGCACTAGTTGCGATACCGGAACTAACTCAAAGCCTTGCTCGGTGAGCTCAGGTAGCGCTTGGCGTAAAAAGTCGATGGTTTCTGGGTAGGGGTGGGCAATCGCTATGGCAAAGTGATGTTTAGTCGCTTTATATTTTAGCTCATCCAGCCTTTGCTGCAGTTGCTCATGCGTGGTTATATTGTCTAAAAACACATGGCGGCCAATATTTTCAACCCCGATAAAATTTGCCGCATTTTGCGCTTGGCTTAAGTCGGTAGTACGGCTATCTAAAAAGAATAAATTACGTTTTTTAAGTACTTCCATAGTCCACTTCATGGCTTGGCTTTGTTGAGTGAGTGCCGACCCCATATGGTTATTAACCCCTTTTACTTGCGGTAAGCTTGCCAATGCAGTGCCTAAAGTTTTTTGTAGCTGTTCTTTATCCATATTTATGGTGAGCCCGCCAGGGCCGAGTGCTTTACCGTTTAAGGCTTGCATAGGTACATGCAATAAAAGCTCTTTATTTGCTTGGCTGGCAAGCGTGGCAAAAATTTGAGAGTAGGGTGTGTGGGGCAAAATTGAATACGACAATTGCCCTGGTAAGGTAAGAAATTCTAAATCTCGCTGATGATAGCCAATATCATCAATTACGATGGCTATTTGCTTTGCCCAAGCAGTGCTAGATACAAAGCAGATAGCCAACAACAGCCATTTTATTATTTTCACGTTTATAGTTTTTATTATCTTTTTAATTTATTAAGGGTATTTTTTAATCTCAGCGCCGGGTAATAAAGCTATCTCAGCAGCCATTTTTAGCGCTAACTGCCTTGAATTTACTTAAAATTTATAGCTAAAGAACAGCACAATCTAATAGTGTTAATATTTATTCTGTTATTAAATCGCTTACCTAGAGTTTAGATTATTTACTATTGCATGCTAAGTAATTGCTTAGCTTTTACTAACTGCAAGTCGCCCAGTATTTCATGTTCAAATTGTGGTGCATTTTTGTTCTGCTCATTTTTTATTATAACGGCTTTATTTGATTGTGGAAGGGTTGCTTGCGCAATTGCTACATCGGGGGTAACTCCTACGCCTTCAATCGATACGCCCGCAGGTGTAAAGTACTTAGCAGTTGTTAATTTTAGCGCTGTATTACCATCACCAAGTGGGATCAAAGATTGCACCGAGCCTTTGCCATAAGACTGATTACCAACCACTGTAGCACGCTTATTATCTTTTAAAGCAGCGGCGAGTATTTCAGCCGCAGAGGCCGAATTTTCATTAATAAGCACCACAATAGGCAAGCCTTTTAGTATGTCACCTCGTTTGGCGTAGTAGGCTTGGTTAGCGTCGTAATAGCGCCCTTTAGTAGTGACTATAGTGCCGCTTTGTAAAAATAGATCCGCTACCGCCACTGCGCTTTGTAAAGTACCACCTGGGTTGTCACGTAAATCAATGACTAACCCTTTAAGGGGCGTGCGATAATCATTTTTAAGTGCAGCTACCTGCAGCGCCACTTCATGTAAGGTGTGATTAGAAAAATTATTTATGGCTAAATACCCAGTGCCTGAGTCGAGTAATTGGCTAGTGGCGCTTTCTAAGTTTATTTCTTTGCGATTTACCGCAAAGCTAATTGGTTGCTGCTGCCCTGCGCGTTGTATTGTTAGTTTAACCGCGTTAAAGCGGGTATCTTTTATCAACGCAGCTACTTGCTCTAAGCTACCTGTTTGCGTGTTTGTATCATTAACACTAACTATAATATCGCCCGCTAAAATACCGGCCTTTTTGGCTGGGGAGTTTTTAACAACACCAACAATAGTAATGTCACTGTCAATGTCTTTCACTTCAATGCCCACGCCAGTGTAATGGCCATTTGTATTATTAAACAAAGCGTCTAAGTCATTTTCATTGAGGTATTTAGAATAAGGGTCTAGCTGGTCGAGTAAAATTTCTACTTGCTGATTATTAAAGGCATCCTGTGCACCTTTTGTCAGTGATAAGTCATCAACATAATAGGCTTTAATGTTGAAGAGTATTTCAGAAATTTGCTGACTTTTAAGATCTTTAACTGAGCTGGCAAGTAATGAATTGCTAAAACAAAAAATAGCAATACAGGTCAATGCGCACAATAAAAACAAATAGCGCGTACGGGAAGAGGGAAATGAGCGTGTTTGTGGTATTTTTTGAGTCATCAGCTGCTCCTAATGCGGTGCAGCTGTTTTATTCACTTAAATACGTCTGCACCATTTAACAGGATTTACTGCGCGTCCTTTGTGGCGTATTTCAAAGTATAGACCAGAACTCGACTGTCCGCCGCTTTGACCTACTAATGCCAGCGTTTCGCCTTCTCGAACCATGTCGCCCACATCTTTTAATAATGTTTGAGCATGGCCGTATAGGCTCATAAAGCCCTCACCATGATCAACCACAATAACCCAGCCAAAGCCTTTAAGCCAATCAGCAAAAACAACTTGGCCATTATTAATACTGTTTACATTAGTGCCTTCTTTTGCACCAATTAACACGCCTTTCCAGTCTATGCCGCCATGTTTGCGCTGACCAAATGTGTGTTTTAGCTTTCCTTTGCTGGGCCAATTAAGCTTGCCTTTGCTTTTATTAAGGCCGAGCAATTCAATTTTTTGAGTCTTCTCTTGCTCAAGTTCTTCAATGGTGGTGATTAATGTTTGCTCGTTGTCTTTTAAGTAATTAATCGAGCTTTTAGTGCTATTGAGCTGTGCTTGTAAGTTTTTAAGGTTAGTTTGGCGCTCGCTTTGGGCATTTACTAGCGCGCTTTGGCGTCTTTTTTGTTCTTCAAATAAGGCGGCTAATTTTTGTTTGGTTTTGGCAAGTGCAGCTTGGTTTTCTGCAATTTGTTGTTGTAGTACTTTAAGCTCTTCAATTTGCTCTATGCGCGCTTTATTTAAATAGTTGTAATAGCTTACGGTACGCTCAAATTTAGCTGTGTCTTGTTGGTTTAAAAGCATTTTGGGGTAGTCGTCGCCCCCAGCCATGTAGGCACTTTTTAGCTGGGCCGCTAAAATGGCTTGAAATTGCGCGTGTTGCGCTTTTAATTGCTGTGCTTTTTGTTGCTGTGCTTGTTGTTTTTGCTCGGTTTCTTTTACTGATTGCTCAGCCATATTGAGGGCTTTGGCATTTTTAGCTATTTCTAACTCGTGTTTTTTTAAGTTTTTTTGCAGTGCGGCAATTTTTTTTCGCTGTGCGTTGTACTCTGCTTGGCTTTGCTCTAATGCAGATTGCACTTCAGATAGGTCTTTTTTAGTGCGGTTTTCGTTAGCGGTTGCAGGGGCAACCACTAACGAAACCAATACAAATGTATAAACACTAAACCAATTTACTGGTTTGCTCATGTTTTATTTCAACGTCATGATTGGCGTACCGGTCATTTCGCTTGGTTGCTCCATGCCCATAAGGTGTAGCATAGTAGGTGCTACATCACTTAATGCTTTGCCTTCACTTGGCGTTGCATCGCGTCCTACATAAATAAACGGCACTGGCTCGCTCGTGTGAGCGGTATGAGCTTGGCCCGTGGCAGTATTTGCCATTTGCTCTGCATTACCGTGATCGGCTGTGATAAGCGCTTCACCACCAAACTCATCTAGCGCTTCTACCACGCGGCCTATACATGCATCAACTGCTTCACAGGCTTTAACCGCGGCTTCAAACACACCAGAGTGACCCACCATATCGCCATTCGGGTAATTACAAATAATGGCATCAAACTTACCGCTTTTAATGGCTTCAATAAGTTTGTCGGTTAGCATTTCAGAATTCATTTCTGGCTGAAGGTCGTAAGTGGCAACCTGTGGAGAAGGAATTAATTCGCGTGATTCGCCTTCAAATTCATCTTCGCGTCCGCCACTAAAGAAAAACGTAACATGAGCGTATTTTTCTGTTTCAGAAATACGTAGCTGCGTTTTGCCATTTTTTTCAAGCCATTCACCTAATACGTTTACCAGTGGCGTAGGACCAAATGCGACAGGGGCATCAATATCGGCTGAGTATTCTGTCATCATTACAAATGCGCTTAACTGTGGTGATTTTTTCTTTTCGAACCCATCAAAGCCTGGCTCTACAAAGGCACGGGTAATTTCACGGGCACGGTCGGCTCTAAAATTAGCAAAGATGATGGTGTCGCCATCATTAATTTGTGCTGCTTCAGTGCCTTGTGGCGTGATGGTGGTTGGAGCTACAAATTCATCGTTTTCGTCGCGCTCATAGGCGGCTTCTAATGCCGATACACCATCAGCATAATTAAATTCGCCTTCACCTAATGTCATTACATTGTAGGCTTTTTCTACACGGTTCCAACGGTTGTCTCTGTCCATGGCGTAATAACGGCCCACAAGAGACGCTAAGCGGCCACAATTTAGCTCGGCAAATAAGGCTTCTATACGCTCTATTGATGCTTTAGCACTGCGTGGTGGTGTATCACGGCCATCTAAAAAGCCATGAAAATATACTTCTTTTGCACCGCGTTTAGCGGCTAATTGAATACTTGCGACAATATGATCTTCGTGGCTGTGAACACCACCTGGGCTTAATAAACCCATAATATGCACGGCTTTGCCTGCAGCGACTGCTTTATCGATGTTTTCAACAAGTGCAGGAGTTGAGTCAAATTCGCCATCGTTGATTGCTTTGGTAATGCGAGTAAAATCTTGATAAACAACACGACCAGCACCTAAATTTACATGGCCTACTTCTGAGTTACCCATTTGCCCTTCAGGTAAGCCTACATCTAAACCTGAGCCTGAAATTAATGTGCGTGGACGGGTTGCCCATAGGTTGTCTAAAACGGGGGTGTTGGCTGCAAGAATCGCATTGCTTTGCTCATCTTCGCGGTATCCCCAACCGTCTAAAATCATTAATACCAGTGGTTTTTTATGCTCTGTCATAATAGCTCCTGAAAATTAGCACCTGTTGATGGGTACTGTGCGCCGAAAGGTTATCTGGTTAGTTTTAGCATACCGTGTTTTAGCGCCAGAATCAGCACTGAGAACAAGATATTAAATTTTTTACTTACTTTCATATATGGGGTGCTTTATGTGTTTTTAAAGCGCAGCAAACTCGCATTTTAACTTGGTTTGGGTATACTTGCGTGGCTAAAGTACAAAATACCTAGAATATTAGGGCGTGTTGCACTTTGGTGGCTGAATTTGCAGCAGTATGTTTGGTTTTTAGGTAAGGCAGAGTCTATGAAGTGTGGTTACCCCCCATAAATAGGCGATAACGTAGCATAAATACCAAACATGCGCTGCCCATTGGGTTCTTTCTAGGGACTATTACCTTTTTGTTGCCTACATGGATGTAGGTAAGGGGCGTGAGCAGGACGCGGAAGCTTTGCTTGGTTTTTACTTAGCCCACTAGGTTACAAATCTCGCGCCGCGATTTAATCGCCCCTAGATTGAACAAATTTCAATCCACAAAGGCCAACACGCCCTAGGTTTAGAACATAATTTCATAGTGGAAGTAGAATGGATCAATATATTGAATTTATTACAAATCATCCTATTTTAAGCCTAGCTTGGGTTGGTCTTGTATTTCTTATTGTAAGCGGCTGGATAAAGAGCAAGTTTTCAGCAGTGAGAGAAATAAACCCACAGCAATTAACACTTCTTATTAATCGTGAAGATGGCAAAGTAGTTGATATTCGTGCTCAAAAAGAATTTAACGCAGGTCGTATTGCGGGTGCTGAACACTTAAGCCCTGAAAAAGCAAAACAATCTGATTTTTCAAGCCTTGAAAAGCACAAGAGCAAACCCATTATACTAGTATGTGCCACAGGCATGACTGCTCAAGGTATTGCTAATGCAATGCATAAAGCAGGCTTTGAATCGGTTTATGTATTATCAGGTGGTATGGGGTCGTGGCAATCTGCCAGCCTTCCAACTACAACAGGTCGCTAATCAGTTTAGTAGTACCGATAGAGGATTTATTATGAGTAATGTTGTTTTATACACCAAAGCGTACTGTCCATTTTGCCAACGTGCTCTTGCACTTTTAAACAGTAAAGGCGTTGAGTACACAAATATTGATATTGGTGTTCAACCAGAGCTTCGCGATGAAATGATTGCTAAAGCAGGTGGTGCAAGCACAGTACCGCAAATTTTTATTAATGATGAACATATCGGTGGCTGCGACGACATGATGGCTATTGAAGCGCAAGGTAAACTTGACGCTAAGCTAAATGCTTAATTTTAATTATAAAAACTAACACGTAGGAAGCACAATGAACGAAGAAAATCAAAACGCAGCAGCACAAGAAGGTGGCGCACAATTTACTATTCAACGTATTTACACTAAAGATGTATCGTTTGAAACGCCTAACTCGCCTGCGATTTTTCAAAAAGAATGGACGCCAGAAGTTAAGCTAGACCTAGACACGCGCTCTAATAAGCTAGACGAAGGTGTGTTTGAAGTGGTTTTAGCATTAACGGTTACTGCTTCTATTGGTGAAGAAACTGCGTTTTTATGTGAAATTCAGCAAGCCGGTATTTTTACAGTTGGTGAGCTTGAAGAAGTACAACTAGCACATATGCTAGGTGCATACTGCCCTAACGTGTTATTCCCATACGCGCGTGAAGCCGTATCTAATCTTGTTAACCGTGGTACTTTCCCACAGCTTAACCTTGCGCCAGTGAACTTTGATGCGTTATTTGCACAATACATGCAACAACGTACTGCGCAAGCTGAGCAGGTTTCAGCAGACGCATAATTTATGAGTACAGCAACTTCAGCTGTTACTGTATTAGGAGCGGGGTCTTACGGCACCGCTCTTGCTATTTGCTTAGCCCGAAATGGTCACCAAGTGACACTTTGGGGTCGCAATAGCGACGACGTTGCCACGCTTGCAGCTGAGCGGAAAAATCAACGTTACCTTCCTGATGTACCATTCCCCGACACTCTTTTATTACAAGCCGATTTACAACAAGCCGTAGCCAGCAGTGCCATTGTACTTGTGGTTGTGCCAAGCCATGCCTTTGCAGATACATTGCAGCAAATTAAACCTGCGCTGGTTGAAGGTGCGCAAGTTGCGTGGGCAACAAAAGGGCTTGAGCCAAATACTGGTCGCTTGTTACAAGAGGTTGCCCTGCAGGAACTAGGTGATGAGATGCCGCTTGCGGTTTTATCAGGGCCAACCTTTGCAAAAGAAATGGCAATAGGGCTACCTACTGCGATATCGGTGTCGTCTACCTCAACGGAGTTTGCGCAACAACTTGCAGATTTACTCCATTGTGGGCGCTCGTTCCGCGTGTATAACAACGATGACTTTATTGGCATTCAGTTAGGTGGCGCGGTTAAAAACGTAATAGCCATTGGTGCAGGTATGTCTGATGGGGTGGGCTTTGGTGCTAATGCGCGTACTGCACTGATCACTCGCGGCTTAGCTGAGCTAACGCGCTTAGGGTGTGCCTTAGGTGCAAAGCAAGAAACCTTTATGGGTATGGCTGGACTTGGCGATTTAATCTTAACATGTACCGACAATCAATCGCGCAACCGTCGCTTTGGTTTGGCTTTAGGTAAAGGTGAAGGGGTTGATGCTGCTATTGAGTCTATCGGGCAAGTTGTTGAAGGCTTTAGAAACACAAAAGAAGTGTATTTATTAGCACAACGCGCCGGTGTAGAAATGCCCATTACTGAGCAAATTTATAAAGTACTTTATGAAAATAAAGATATGAAAGAAGCCGCCATGGCACTATTAGGCCGAGAGCAGCGCGCCGAATAAATGAGCATATAATGCTCACTTTATTAAAAGCATGAACATGCTTTGTTATTAAAAAACCGACGCTATGTCGGTTTTTTTATTGTTTGGTACAAGGTGCTTATTGCGCGTTAGGAAAGCCTAGCTGGCGCCATGATTCATAAACGAATACCGCCACAGCGTTTGATAGGTTCATACTACGGCTATTGGGCTGCATTGGAATGCGCACCCGCTGATCGTTAGGTAGCGCTTGAATCATCTCATCGGGGAGGCCGCGAGTTTCTGGCCCAAACACCAAGCAATCACCTGCTTGGTAACTGGCCTCGTGATGAAACTGGCTGCCTTTAGTGGTGCATGCATACACTTTTTTAGGTTGGCACTTTTCAAGGTAGGCTTCAAACGAGGCATGGCGCTGTACGTTACTAAACTCGTGGTAATCTAGCCCGGCACGTTTTACTCGCTTATCGTCCCACTCAAAACCTAATGGCTCAATTAAATGCAATGAGTAACCTGTGTTTGCACACAAGCGTATGATATTTCCTGTATTTGGTGGAATTTCAGGTTGATATAAAACGATATCCAGCATAATGCGCCTTTCTATTAATCTATAATTTGACGAGTGGCAGTATACACGAAACCGGTAAAAAAAATGATATACTCGCGCCATTGAATACCGCAAGTAGTGAATATTAACGTGCATCACCGTAGTTACGAATTTTGGGTTAAAACATCAAGCATAGTTACCATGGTTATGGTTAGCTTAATGATAGCTGCTAAAACCTGGGCATGGTTGGCATCGGGTTCAGCTTCTATGCTTGGCTCATTAACCGATTCATTAATGGATATTACCGCCACGGCCATGAGCTTTTTAGTGCTAGGGTATGCACTGCGCCCAGCAGATGACGATCACCGTTTTGGTCATGGCAAAGCAGAAGCCCTAGCCGGACTTGGCCAGGCTGCGTTTATAGCAGGGTCGGGGTGCTTATTGGCGTTTCATGGTATTGAGCGATTATTTAACCCAATTGTGCTTAATCATTCACTGTTAGGTGTGTGGGTGAGTATATTTGCTATTGCTTGTACGTTAGTGATTGTGTTTTTTCAGATCAAAGTGGTTAAGCATACCGAATCCATCGCTATTAAAGCAGACTCGGTGCATTACAAAGGGGATTTAATTTTAAATGCCGCGGTATTACTTGCTATTTTGCTCTCGTACTATGGGGTGTTATACGCAGATCCGCTGTTTGCCATAGGCGTTGCCGGTTACTTACTTTATAACAGTTGGGATATTGCGTGTGAGAGTGCCGATCATCTTATGGATAAAGAACTCCCAGATGATGAAAAGCAAAGTATTTTAGATATTGCTAATGCACATAAAGATGTACACGGTGTACATGATATCCGCACTCGCCAAGGCGGTAAAATTAAGTTTATGCAAATGCACTTAGAGCTTGATGACCATTTAAGTTTAATACGTGCCCACAATGTAGCTGACGATGTAGAAAAGGCGCTTGCCGAGCGCTTTGACTCTGAGGTTGATATTTTAATTCATCTAGATCCGCTCTCGGTCGTACCTAAGTATCAAACGAAGAACAAAACTGATACAAGCGCATAAGCACAGGTTTTCTAATTTCGTCGCGTTCAAACAATAACTCGTGTTTAGCCCCTGCAAAGCTTTTCAGCTCGGCATTAGGGAGCCTATTTACGAGCTTTTGTTGCGCGTTGTTATCAACCACTTCATCGTTTTGTGCGCTGGCAATAAAAATAGGGAGGTTGATTGTGTGGGTATCCACGGCAGACATAAAAGCAAAGCTTGCATTTAACCAACCATATGTAACGCCACCTAACTGTAAAAGAGGCTGTTGTTGATAAGTGAGCCTAAATAGGTTGTACCGCACATGGCTGCTGGTTAAGGTATTAAGCGCAAATTCTTCTGGGTTGTAATCGTTTTGCCCTAGCGCATAACTGTAGCCAAAACCGAGCTTTGTGGCGGCGCGGGCTATAAATTTAGCTACCGGTTTAGGAATACCTTTAGTGTAAATATCAAACATGGGCGCAGATAAAAACGCGCCGCTGAAAGTATGCGGGTAATTTGCAAAATAATCGTACGCTATAGCGCCGCCCATGGAGTGGGCTAATAATATTTTTTTGCCTTGCCAGTGTTTATTTACAATATGTTGATTAAATAAATCTAAGTCGGCACTGTAGTCACTAAAGCGTTTTACATACCCTTTGTGCTTATTTTTTAACGGTCGATACGAGCGGCCTTGCCCTTGGTGGTCGGCTATAAATACCGCATAATTATTAGTGTAAAGCTCCCACAGCAGCTCTTTGTATTTTTCAAGCCCTTCTATGCGTCCAGAGCTAATTACTATGGCAGTGTTAGCTGTTTCTGGCACTGCGTAAGCAAAAAACAGTTTACCTTCAGATGCATTAAAATAGTTTTTATTAAGTACATTTTCGTAAAAGTGATTAATGCGTGCTTGGTTACTTTCAAGCGCTGATTCGGTACTGTAAAACATGCTTACTCTTTAATTAGTGGCAGGGTGATATTGGCACAAAGCCCGCCTTTTTCTTTATTAGATAGCGCTAAACTACCGCCGTGGGCAATAATAGCATTTTTAGCGATAGCTAAGCCAAGCCCTGTGCCGCCACTTACTCTGTCGCGAGCGTCAGATTGCCTAAAAAAGGGCTCACAAAGCTTGCTCAGTTGCTCATTTGGAACGCCAGGGCCATCGTCGCAAATCTCTATATAGATTTGGTTGTTATAGTGTACGTTAAAGCTAATGTTGCTGTGCGCGTATTTTATTGCGTTACGTAATAGGTTTTCGAGTGCGCTGGCAATTAATGATTCATCGCAGCTTAGCATTACATCGGCATTGCCACTAAAAGTAAGTGTTTTAGTATTTTGCTTGGCTTCAAACTGCGCATCATTTAATACGTGCTCTACTATATCTTTTAACGATTGCTTTTGCAGTGACAGAGTTTGGCTTTGCGCTTCTAAACGCGACACTTGCAATACATCGGCAATCATTTTATCAAGCTGGTTTGCTTCTTTTTCTATACGTAATAAATACGATTGGCTTGCCTCGTTGGCTTGCATTTGTGCAAGGCCCGTTGCCATTTTTAAACGCGTAAGCGGGGAGCGTAACTCATGAGATATATCAGCCAGTAAGCGCTTTTGGGCACTAATAAGTTGTTCAAGCTGATTAGCCATACTGTTAAAGTCGCGCCCAAGCACCCCTAGCTCGTCTTTTCTGCTTGCAGGTATGGCAACTCGCGCTGATAAATCGCCAGATGAAAGTTTTATAGCTGCTTTTTTAAGGCTGTTAATCGGTGCGATTAAGTTGCGACTAAAAATAAAACTCAGGATTAAAGAGGCAAAAATAGCCACGAGTACTTTCATCCAATTTGGCATTAACTTAAAGCGCATGAGCAAAGGAGGTTGGTGGTTAATGTCTATTTCGTAGAGGTAAAACTGCCCCTCTGGCACGCTAATATTAACAGGGCCGAAAGCTTGGTATTTTTCGGTAAAAATGACCTGTGGCGCCAAGTTTTGACTAAAGCTAAGTAAGTTTAAATCTATTTCTGCGGGGATCTCTTTATTGCTTAATGCATCTTCGGGTTGTGCTGCGCCTAAAAATAAAATTTTTCGTTTTGAAAGCCTAGGGTGCGATAAAACATCAGCAAGGGTGCGCTTGTGTTTAGTGGCACTTCGCTCAATACTTTTGGCAGTATAAATTAGGTTTTTTTTCATTGGCCCACGCAAAGGCTCGGTGCTTACTGCATTAATTGCCGTAATATTGCTTAAGAATATAAGCGCAGCCACCGTGCCTGTTATTGTTAGCCAAAACCAAATAAATATTTTAAAAAATAAATAATGCCGAGGGTGCTTTAGCCATGCAAAGTAATGTTTATTACTCACCTTGGATGAAGACATAACCTGTACCTCGCATTGTTTTTATTCGCTCGCCTTGAATATGCTCAGCTATTTTTTTACGAATATTGCTAACGTGCATATCAATTGAGCGGTCGAACGAAGCTAAGCGCCTGCCTAGCACTTCTTCACTTATTTGCTCTTTACTGACAACTTCGCCGGCATTTTTAATTAATAACACCAGTACTTCGTACTCTGTGCCAGTAAGCGTGAGGGTGTGCTCGTTAATAGCGGCCTCTCGGGCTGCCAAATTAACCGTAATGCCATTTATATTCATTTTGCTAGGCGTTGCAACGTTTAGGCTATTTATGTGCTCTATACGGCGGGTAATGGCTTTTACTCGGGCTAGTAACTCGCGGTGATTAAAGGGCTTGGGTATGTAATCGTCTGCGCCTAGCTCTAAGCCAAAAATGCGGTCAAAGTCTTCGCCTTTTGCAGTAAGCATAATAACCGGTGTTAGCTTTGTTTGCCTAAGTTGTTTAAGTACTTCAAAGCCATCAAGGGTGGGGAGCATGACATCAAGCAATATCAGCGCGTAGTCATTTGATAGAGCAAGCTTTAAACCTTGCTCGCCATCGTGAACGCTTTGTACGTCAAAACCTTGCGCGGCTAAATATTCAGTAAGTAGTTCGCACAAACCTGTGTCGTCATCAATCATTAATAGCTTCATTTCAAACCCTTAGGCAATTTCTATATGGTTATTTTACTTCTTAAATTGTGCAAAAGTGAATCTTTACACAACCTTTACACTGCTTTGCGTTACTTTGCGTTGCAAGAGGTATAGTTAACTCACTGGCTAAGCAGCCACAACCAAATTCAATCCATCCAATATTAAGGTGATGATTATGACTAAAGTAAATACACTTTCAAAATTAGTACTTATTTGTGGTCTAGCAACGGCTACACTTGGCGCCGGTAGCGTATTAGCAAAAGGCGGCATGCACGATAAGCAAGGCCATTCTCAAGCGCGTTTTTTATTATCTGAGCGCGGTGCCGACAAGCTTGATTTAACGCAAGAACAGCAAACTAAGCTTGAAGCTATTTTTGAAGCGCAAAAAACACAGATGAAAGCACTGCGCGGCGATGATAAAGAAGCCCGTAAAGCACAGCGCAAGGCTCAAAAAGAGAAAATGGATGCTCTACTTAGCGCACCAACATTTGACGAAAACGCTGCAAAAGAGCTATTAGCTGCACGCCACGAAAAAGGCACTGAGTTTGGCTTAATTAAGCTAAAAACACAGCATCAAGTAATGCAGGTACTTAACGCAGAGCAGCAAGAAAAGTTTGCAAAAATGCAAAAGCGTATGGGTAAAAAACACCGTAAGCAAAGAGACTAATTTATAGATTACACACTAAAAAGCCAGCTTAATGCTGGCTTTTGTCGTTTAAGAGGGTGAAAAACGCTTATTTAAAAAAGTCGTCATCGTTTTTAGCCATCATCTCTTCAATATCTTCAATCATATCTTGGCTAATTTGGTTAGCCGAGGTAATAGGCGTTGATATTTTATTGTTCTCAAAAGACCATTCACCTAAATCAATAAGCTGACAGCGCTTAGAACAAAAAGGACGATGTGGGCTTTGCTGTGACCATTCAACTTTGTTTTTACAGGTTGGACAGTTAACAATTGTTGGCATACTTTACTCTCTACAATGTGTTTTAGCCCTAATTAGGGCTATCACTTCTACATATTGGTTACGCGATTAATTTCAGCCAGAGACGTTAAACCATCGGCGGCTTTTCGTAAACCCGATAATCGCAAGTTATTAAACCCAGCTTGTAGCGATACCTCTGCGATTTCGAGCGAATTGCCACCTCGCATAATAATTTGTGCAATTTCAGGGGTAATTTGCATTACTTCGTAAATACCCACACGGCCTTTGTAACCATCGGTGCAGTTTTCGCAGCCTTTGGGTGCGTATAGTGTCATGTCTTCAATTTGTGTTGTGCTAAATCCTTGACGAGCCAACTCTTCTGCTGGCAGTGTTTCAGGGGTTTTACACTTAGGGCATAAACGCCTAGCTAAGCGCTGGGCAATAATCAAACTTATAGAGCTTGCCACGTTATACGCAGGCACGCCCATATTTAATAAACGCGTTATGGTTTCTGGCGCTGAGTTGGTATGTAGTGTTGATAGTACTAAGTGACCCGTTTGCGCCGCTTTAATTGAAATTTCTGCGGTTTCTAGGTCACGTATTTCCCCTACCATCACTACATCTGGATCTTGACGTAAAAATGCACGCAGGGCGTTAGCAAAGGTCATTTCGGCTTTAGGGTTAATTTGTACTTGGTTAACCCCTTCAAGGTTTATCTCAACCGGATCCTCGGCGGTACTAATGTTACGCTCTGGCTGGTTAAGTATATTTAAACCTGTATAAAGCGATACGGTTTTACCAGAGCCCGTTGGGCCGGTAACAAGTATCATGCCTTGTGGTTGCCCAAGCGCATCCATGTAGAGCTTTTTTTGATCCTCTTCGTAACCTAATACGTCAATACCTAGCATAGCGCTTGATGAATCAAGAATACGCATTACTATTTTTTCGCCCCATAACGTAGGCATAGTACTTACACGAAAATCGATGCTTTTACGCTCGGTAATTTTTAATTTAATACGGCCATCTTGTGGTTTACGTTTTTCAGCAATATCGAGCCTCGACATTACTTTGATACGCGCCGATAGCTTACTTGCTAATGTATTTGGTGGGTTGGCAACTTCATGCAAAATACCGTCAATACGAAAGCGAATACGGTATTTGTGCTCGTAAGGTTCAAAGTGTAAATCAGAAGCGCCTTTTTTAATGGCATCCATTAATATTTTATTGATATAAACAATGATTGGCGCATCGTCTTTATCATCATCTTTAGGTGTGGTTTCTTTAGGGCCTTCACTATCTAGGTCGGCAAACTCTTTAAATTCATCGGCGCTTAAATCTAAGCTGCCTGCAGCATCAAGTAGTTGCTCAATTTTGTTATCTAGCTGAATATAGTCAACCACGACTATTTCGCACGATAAGCCGGTGCTAAATTCAAAGTTTTCAAAGGCACCGTAGTCAGTTGGATCTGAGGCGGCAATGTATACTTTTCTGCCTTTTTGAACCAGCGGTAAAATGTGGTGTTTACGTATTAGTTTTTCTTTGATTAAGTCTTCGGGGATTTGTGCAGGGTCGAAGTCTTTTAAATCAAAATACGGTACGCGAAATAAGTCTATACATTGTTCAGCTAAGTCGTTGCTGTCAATTTTTCCACATTTAGATATAAGCTCAGCGGTTGAGGCAAACTCTTGCTGTTTTGCTTTTACGGTATCGGCATCAATGCGGCCAAGCGTTATAAATTTTCTCAATAACGGTGAGTTAATATTCATTGCGCACCTATTTTAGTCCTTCAATAGTTAACAATTTATCAGAAAAAAGCAGGTGATTAAATTCGCTGTGCTTATCAACACCTTTTTTGCTAACCAAATTACGAGTTTATGTTGTTATGACCGCATTAAGGGGCATTAGTTGTATTTTATACTGCATATTGTAGGTAATTTTTATGAAGAACAACAAGTTCTGCATGAACAAGTGATAAATCGCGGTCATTATTTAGAATATCATCGGCTTTTTGTTGTTTTTCTTCCCGTGGCATTTGCGACGCTATAATGCTATTTACTTGCTCAAGGCTAATATTGTCGCGTTTTATCGTACGTTCAATCTGCACAGGCTGTGGTACATCAATTAATAAAGTACGGTTGCAGTATTTGTTAAGTTTATTTTCAAACAATAATGGTGCAACCAATACAACATAAGCACTGGTTGCATTATTTAAATCGGTGAGTATTTTTTCCCGAATAAGCGGGTGTAATAGTGCGTTAAGCCACTCTTTATCATCATTGTTGGTAAATATTTTAGTGCGCAGCGCTGCTCTGTTTAATGTGCCATCGGGTAGTAAAATACCCTCGCTAAAGTGTTCAATGATTGCATTTAGCCCTGTGCTATTAGGCGCTACCACTTGGCGGGCAATAATGTCCGCATCAACAACGCAAATACCTAGTTCCTCAAACATATTACTAACAGCCGTTTTACCGCAGCCAATACCGCCTGTTAAACCCAATACCCAATTGTTTATTTTAGTTGCTGGCTTATTCATACTAATAACCAATTAAATTAAAATACGCAGCTTGAATTTGAGCGCCCCACAGCAGGGTTATCCAACCCGCGATAGCTAAGTAGGGGCCAAATGGAATGGGTGTTGCTTTGTCTTTACCTTGAATACTTAAAAGGGCAATACCAATAATGGCGCCCACCACACTTGAAAGCAAAATAATGGTTAATAGCGACTGCCAGCCAAGCAGTGCGCCAAACACGGCCAGTAACTTAAAATCGCCATAGCCCATGCCTTCTTTACCGGTTAATAGCTTAAATAGCCAAAATACACTCCACAGGCTTAAATAGCCGCATGCTGCCCCCACTATTGCTTCGCTCGGGCTTATTGTTATACCCATTACAGCGGCTATAAGCGCAAGCCATACTAAAGGTAAAGTGAGCTGATCGGGCAGTAGCATGTGGTCAATATCAATAAAGGTGAGCGCCACTAAAATCCAGGTTACAAAAATATATAAAAGGGCGTGCTCAGTAGCGCCAAAGCTGTAGGCAATAACTAAACTTAATAGTGCGGTAATGGCTTCAACTATCGGGTAACGCGCTGATATTGGATTACTGCAATTAGCGCATTTACCTTTAAGCATAATCCAACTAATAATAGGGATATTTTGCCAAGGCTTAATCGCGGTTTTGCATTTAGGGCAGGTAGAATTAGGTTTTACTAAATTAAATGGCTCACTGTTACTGGCTTGTGTAGGTTTGGCTGTTAGTTCATCTTCTAATAATAACCTACATTCACTTTGCCATTCTCGCTGCATCATTAACGGCAGTCGATAAATAACTACATTTAAAAAACTACCTACACATAAACTAATTAAGCCAACCGTGGTTAAATAAAACCACTGCTGACTTTGCATCGCAGTGGTTATATCAAGAAAAAGATTTTCCATTAAAATACCTAACTTCAGGCCATTTATAGGCCAATTTTATTTCGCTGTGTTGAATAGTTCTTACTATTCATTTTATCTTGCAAGCTATTAATTAGCGTTTGAAATTTTGCTTACAGCTTACAGCTTACAGCTTACAGCTATGTTTTTAAATTACAGAGCCTAACTGGAAAATTGGTAAGTACATGGCAACAATTAAGCCACCGACGAGCACACCCAGCACAGCCATAATAAGCGGCTCCAATAAGCTTGATAAGCCATCAACTGCATCATCAACTTCTTGTTCGTAAATTGTTGCCACTTTGGCTAGCATGCCATCTAGCGAGCCAGACTCTTCACCAATGGCCACCATTTGAATAACCATATCAGGGAATATTTTAGAGTTACGCATCGCCCAGTTCATTTGATTACCCGAGCTCACCTCTGCTTTAATATCTAAAATAGCATAGCGATACACAGCATTACCGGACGCACCAGCAGCTGAGTCCAGTGCATCAACAAGTGGTACACCCGCAGCAAAGGTGGTCGAAAGCGTACGAGCATATCGTGCAACAGCAGCTTTATTTAAAATCATTCCAATTACAGGGAGTTTTAATATAGCTCTGTCGGTTGCATCTCTGAGTTTTAAACTTCTGAGCTTAGCTTCTTTAAAAGCATAACCAAAACCGACAATGGCTATTAAAATCACCCACCAATATTTCTGCATAAATTCAGATATACCAATAACAAATAAGGTAAAGGCAGGTAGTTGTGCGCCAAAGCCTGCAAATATCTCTTGAAACTGAGGCACTACAAAAATAAGTAAGATAGAGGTAACAATACCAGCGATAACCAATACTGAGATAGGATAAAACATGGCTTTTTTAATTTTAGATTTAAGTGCTTCAGATTTCTCTTTATAAAGGGCAACACGGTCGAATATTTTATCAAGGGCGCCAGATTGTTCGCCTGAGGCGACTAAATCACAATACAAATCATCAAAATAACGCGGATGCTTTCTAAGCGCTGTAGATAGAGGTTGTCCTGCTTTTACTTCATCGCCAATAGTTTCCATTAACTTACCAACACTTTTGTTAGTAGAGCCAGAACCAATCATTTCAATGGCTTGAATTAATGGGACGCCCGCCATCAACATAGTGGCAATTTGGCGTGTAACTAACGCAATATCTTTAGGGGTGATTTTTTGAACACTTTGTATGCCAAATAACGGCTTAGGCTTGCGCTTAACTTTAGATGGGGTTATTCCTTGTTTACGAAGCTGCGCCTTAACAAGCGAAACACTAGAGCCAGTGAGCTCCCCTTCAAGCTTTTTACCTCGAGCACTAACACCTACCCATTGAAAAGTATCAAGGCCTTTATCTTCTTGTTTTTTTGCCATAAGTGAATTTCCTATATTACTGCAGCTGGAATCATAAGTGAGTGTGTTGCATAGGAAGGGCTCATACATAAAAAAAACGCTCATACGAGCGTTTTTTGTAATATTAACGGTTATGCTTGTGGGCAGCTTTTTGGTGCTAAAGTTTTATCACCAGCTAAAGTTGTAGCACACGTCCAAACGCCATCTGCATCTCTTTTTAAGGTTACTACGGCCTTGTTTACTTGCGAAGGTGCATTTTGAATTGCGCAAGCAATAGAGCCTGTACCGTCAGCTGCTAGGCTTGCTGTGATTGTACAATTTTGTGTAGTGGCATCTTTAATTGCAGAAAGTGCCTTTACATCAGCAATTGTACCACCATTATTGGCTTCAATTTCCATTTCAGTTTTTGCGCCTGAAATTTCAGCTAAACCAGCAGTCAATTTAGACGATGCTTGGTAGTTTGAGTAAGCAGGCAATGCTACCGCAGCAAGAATACCGATGATTGCTACAACAATCATTAATTCGATTAGGGTGAAACCCTGTTGTTTTTGAGTCATTGTTTTCATGTTCCTCTCCTAAAGGATAGTGTTTTGCAAAGTAGTCAGGTTAGTGGCGACAGTGCCAAGCTAAAATTACCTGATTAACTTTACAGATTTACTTAAAAATAAATTTTCACGTACTTTTAGCCTTAGGTATGAAACACAAAAGCTAAATGTGAGTTCATTATGTTGCAACTTGCGTAGGCTACCTAAATACAAAGTAGACTAAATATAGGAAACATACTGACCATTTGCTTTAATCTTTTAGGTATTTTTTGAAGATTAAAACAAAAAGTAGTTACTTATTGCTATATTTTTCAAAGAAGTAATACAACAGGGTTAGTCTAACACTTTTTGTATGCTTAAAGCACACAAAATTTTCTAAAAAGGATACTTTATTTAACAAAATGTTACAAAGTAAGCCTTTTGGATTATTAAAAGTCTTTTCATGCGTTTTGTCAATTAATTAGCATCAATAAAACTAAATTGTTGTCGTACTTTTATACAAAACGCATCGATAAATCGATTGATTGTAAATTTTTTGTAAGTGCGCCACTGGATATAAAGTCGACACCTGCCTGCGAGTAAGTTTTAAGCGTTTCTAGTGTCATATTGCCAGAAACCTCTAATTTAGCGCGCTTATTAGTAGTGACCACAGCATGCTGAATTTGTTCAACGCTAAAATTGTCGAGCATGATTATATCGGCGCCAGCATTAATGGCTTGCTCAAGTTCACTTAACGATTCAACCTCTACCTCTACGGGTTTTGTAGGGTGGTTTTGCTTGGCTTGTGCGACTGCTTTATCAATTCCGCCACACGCTGCTATATGGTTTTCTTTAATTAAAAACGCATCAAATAAGCCTATACGGTGATTTGCACCGCCGCCGCATTTTACAGCGTATTTTTGAAGTAGCCTGAGTCCTGGTATTGTTTTACGGGTATCGAGCAGTTGGGTTGTGGTGCCGCTAAGCTCTTTTACATAATTTGCAGTTGTGGTTGCGGTACCCGAAAGCGTTTGTACAAAATTAAGCGCGGTACGCTCTGCAGTTAAAATAGCACGGGCAGAGCCCTTAGCTGTAAATAAGGTGCTATTTGCTGGCACAAAGTCGCCATCATTTACTAATACGTTTACTTCAACGCTTGGATCTACTTGCTTAAACACTTCTATAATGATGTCTTTACCGCAAAAAACGCAGTCTTCGCGGGTAATTACTTTAGCATTTGCGTGCTCGTTTTGTGGAATAAGCTGCGCGGTAATGTCGCCGTCTTGTGCTGATTGATAATTTAGATCTTCATCTAAGGCGAGGGTGACAAGTTGAGTAATAAGCGTGTGCGAAATTGACATATGAAGGCTCATAAGTGTTAATAAATTAAGCAAATTTTACTATGTTTAAATAACTAATAGAAGCGCTTTTAAATGAGCAGGGGTTATTACACCTACATATATAGCATGGCTGCTAAAAGTAATGCTACCAGCTGAATGTTAGCTAACCGCAATGGCTATCATTCTTTATATAAATCCTTTAGCATCAAGTTTATGTATACCGTGGTATTAAAATAATGCAGATAGATTCAAGCGGAGTTGCCGCTAATATAACGCAGCGGCCCTGTACGCATTTTGATGAGCGCCCTGAAAATACCGATATTTCACTGTTGGTAATTCATAATATTTCATTGCCGGCTGGGCAATTTGGCACCGAATACGTTGATGCACTGTTTATGGGTGATATTGACTGTAATGCGCACCCCAGTTTTTGTGATTTAAATGGGCTTAGAGTCTCGGCGCACTGTTTTATAAAACGTACAGGCGAGATTATTCAATATGTGCCATTTAATAAACGCGCGTGGCATGCCGGGCAATCTGAATATGAAGGGCAAAGCGCATGTAATAACTTTAGTATAGGTATTGAGCTTGAAGGTACAGATACCACACCTTACACTCAGGCGCAGTACACCAGCTTACATAATCTAACAAAGGCAATTATGACCCGTTACCCGCTTATAACCACTAAGAGAGTAGTAGGGCATTGCGATATAGCACCTGGGCGAAAAACCGACCCTGGGGAAAGTTTTAATTGGCCTGCTTATATAAGCAGGCTAGAACAAGCAAATTAAGTGAGTCGCTATCATGATTTTAGTTTCTATAATTATTGCACTAATACTTGAGCGTTTAGGTGCGCGCTCACAGTATTGGCAAATAAGCCATTACGTTAATGGTTATTTAAATCGCTCGGGTAAATTACTTAGTGAAAACGGATTGTTTAGCTCGGCAATTGGCTTTTTAATTTGGTTAGTTTTGCCGGTAGTGGCTGTTGCGCTTATATATGTACTCTCTGACTTTGTACTGTGGCAATTAGCTATAAATGTTGTGGTTTTATTGGTTTGTTTTGGTTGTGCTAAGCACCGCGCTTTATATAAGTCGTATTTAAATGCACTAACGCGGGATGATAAAACCGCGGCCTCATTATACGCACTACAAATGGGGCAAAAACACCTAGAGGATGAAGAGGGCGGAGAAACATTTGGGCAAACCTTAGCGTGGATTAATTTTAGATTTTATTGCGCCGTTATTTTTTGGTTTGTAATGCTTGGCGCCCCAGGGGCCGTGTTGTATGCAATAGTGCGTACGTTGGCCGATTTAGTTAAAGAAAACCATAAAGTGGTGTTTGCAAATCGTTTTACGCTGCTGCATAAATTATTATTTTGGCTAGATTGGCTACCAGCGCGTGTTGCAAGCTTTGGCTATTTAGTCATTGGTAACTTTAATAAAGGTACAAGCTGCTGGCTGCATTATGTATTAGATTTTAAAACGCCAAACCGCAAAGTTGTTACGTGTACAGCACTTGCGGCTGAGCAAGTAGAGCAGCGTTATTACGGATGTGCTATTGAAGCCACTTGTATGATTAAATTAGTTAAGCGCAACGTGCTCTTTTATTTAGTACTTATTGCACTGCTTACTTTATTTGGCGGTTTATCGTAGTCGCGATTTTACATCGCGCAATGTGTAACTCGTTTAGGGTAGTCTCGGGATGAGGTAGTTAGTCGCGGGGTAAACCCGCTACGACCTTCTTTGATTCAAAAATTAATTTCTTCAATAAATTCAACTAGAGTGAATATTCTAATTCGCTCTGGTCAGACCATTTGTTTTCATCTTGTTAACGTTTGAATAAAACAACCTCAATTGTGCATTGTTTGAACTTCGTTCAAAATGCGTTACGCTACTCTAATTGCTCAAACAACCCGTAAATTGACACTTATTTGCCTTTTTGATACCTTATTGAAAATTTTTGGTATGACCAATTTACCTTTTGGGTAAATCGTCAAGCTCTAGGCCTTAAAAATTAGGCTTTTTAGTATTTATGCAACGTGGACGTTGATTAATGTCTTTAAAGATTAAAGCAGCAAAATTATCTGATGTTATTTTACAGCAACTTGAGAATATGATTCTTGAGGGCTCATTAGCGCCAGGTGAAAAACTGCCGCCAGAGCGCGAACTAGCAAAACAGTTTGAGGTGTCTCGCCCCTCACTGCGTGAAGCTATCCAAAAGCTAGAAGCAAAAGGATTGGTCACTCGCAGGCAAGGCGGTGGCACGTTTGTAAAAAATCAGCTTGAAGAGGGACTCACTGATCCGCTGTTTGATTTGATCAGTAAGCATCCTGAATCACAGTTCGATTTACTTGAATTTCGTCATGCACTTGAAGGGATTGCTGCATATTATGCGGCGCTTCGTGGTACCAGCACCGATTTTACCAAGGTTAAACAAAGCTTTGATAAAATTGCTCAAGTTAATAACGATTTACAATTAAAAGCCAAAGCAATTAATGCGTTTCACTTTAGTGTAGCCGAAGCCTCACACAACGTGGTTTTACTTCACTTAGTGCGAGGCATGCAAGCGCTACTGGAGCAAAATGTATTGCAAAACTTAACGGTTTTATTAAAAAAACCAGATATTAGCAATCAATTAGCCCAGCACAGGCGCTTATTAATGGATGCCGTAATTGAGGGCAATCCAGAACAAGCCCGTTTAGCAAGTAATGCCCATTTAGCCTTTATTGAAGAAGCATTACTTGAAGCGGGTAAAGAGCATTCGCGAATTGAACGTAGTTTAAGACGCACAAAACAAAATTAAGCTAATACGCTGTACTTAGAACACACTAAATTAGGTATACGTGGTATTAAATTAACAACATTCGTATTTTAAACATAAGGAAACCTCCATATGTCTGAAGTCAATAAAATTGACGTAGACGCGCTAGAAACACAAGAGTGGTTACAAGCTCTTGAATCAGTTGTGCGCGAAGAAGGTGTTGAACGAGCTCAGTATTTACTTGAGCAAGTGTTAGAGCAAGCCCGTTTAGACGGCGTTGATATGCCAACTGGCACAACAACTAACTACGTTAATACTATTCCAGTAGATCAAGAACCGGCGTACCCAGGGGATGTAAACCTTGAGCGTCGTATTCGTTCGATTATTCGTTGGAATGCAATCATGATTGTATTACGTGCATCGAAAAAAGATCTCGACTTAGGCGGCCATATGGCGTCTTACCAATCATCAGCTGCGTTTTATGAAGTGTGTTTTAACCACTTTTTCAAAGCGCCGAATGAGGTAGACGGCGGTGACTTAGTTTACTACCAAGGTCATATTTCTCCGGGTATTTATGCGCGTGCATTTGTTGAAGGTCGTCTTACGGCTGAACAGCTTGATAATTTCCGTCAAGAAGTAGATGGCAAAGGTTTACCGTCATACCCGCATCCTAAATTAATGCCTGAATTTTGGCAGTTCCCAACGGTATCTATGGGCTTAGGTCCAATTGCGTCTATTTACCAAGCACGCTTTTTAAAATACCTAGACGGCCGTGGCTTAAAAGACACTAAAAACCAACGTGTATACGCGTTTTTAGGTGACGGTGAAATGGATGAGCCAGAATCACGCGGCGCAATCTCTTTTGCGGCTCGTGAAAAGCTAGACAACCTATGTTACTTAATTAACTGTAACTTACAGCGTTTAGATGGCCCAGTAATGGGTAACGGTAAAATTATTCAAGAACTAGAAGGCCTATTTAAAGGCGCTGGTTGGAACGTAATTAAAGTTGTATGGGGCAGCGGATGGGATATTCTGCTAGCTAAAGATACATCAGGTAAATTACTACAATTGATGAACGAAACAATTGATGGTGATTACCAAACATATAAAGCTAAAGATGGCGCGTACGTACGTGAGCACTTCTTTGGCCGTTACCCAGAAACAGCTGCACTTGTTGCAGATATGACTGATGACGAAATTTTTGCGCTTAAGCGTGGTGGTCATGAGCCATCAAAACTTTATGCTGCATTTAAAAAAGCTGAGCAAACCAACGACCGTCCTACCGTGATTCTTGCTAAAACTGTAAAAGGTTACGGCATGGGTGAAGCGGCCGAAGGTAAAAACATTGCGCACCAAGTGAAAAAAATGGACATGAGCCATGTTGAACACTTACGTGACCGTTTAGGCCTACAAGATTTAGTATCAGAAGAGCAAATTAAAGATCTTCCATACTTAACGCTTGAAGAAGGCTCGGAAGAATACAAGTACTTACACGCTCGCCGTGATGCACTTAAAGGTTACACACCTACACGTATTCCTAAATTTACTGAAGAGCTAAAGCTGCCAGAAGTAGACGCATTTAAGCCGCTACTTGAAGAGCAAAAACGTGATATTTCTACCACAATGGGCTTTGTACGTGCACTTAACGTGTTACTAAAAGACAAAGGCATTGGCAAAAACATTGTGCCAATTATTGCTGATGAAGCACGTACATTTGGTATGGAAGGCTTATTCCGTCAAATCGGTATTTACAATCCACATGGCCAAAACTACACCCCTCAGGACCGCGATATTGTTTCTTACTACAAAGAAGCTACATCAGGCCAAGTACTTCAAGAGGGTATTAACGAGCTAGGTGCAATGTCGTCATGGGTAGCTGCTGCAACATCTTACAGCACTAACGATTTACCTATGATCCCATTCTACATTTACTACTCTATGTTTGGTTTCCAACGTGTTGGCGACATGGCATGGATGGCGGGTGACCAGCAAGCACGTGGTTTCTTATTAGGTGCAACAGCAGGTCGTACTACGCTAAATGGTGAAGGTCTACAGCACGAAGATGGTCACAGCCATATTCTTGCAAATACGGTTCCTAACTGTATTTCTTACGACCCAACGTACGCATTTGAAGTAGCGGTAATTATTCAAGATGGTATTCGTCGTATGTACGGTGAAAACCAAGAAAACATTTACTACTACCTAACGCTTATGAACGAAAACTACCATCAACCAGCAATGCCAGAAGGCGCTGAAGAAGGTATTCGTAAAGGTATTTACAAGCTTGAAAGCTACGAAGGTAAAAAAGCCAACGTACAGTTATTAAGCTCAGGTACTATTATGACTGAAGTACGCAAAGCTGCAGCCATTTTAAGCGAAGAGTACGGTATTGCTTCTGATGTTTATTCAGTAACATCATTCAATGAGCTTACCCGTGACGGTCAAGACGTTGAGCGTTTCAACATGCTTAACCCAGAAAGCGAGCAAAAAACGCCATACATCACTAGCGTATTAAACGACTCAGTGACTGTTGCTGCGACCGACTACATGAAAAACTACGCAGAGCAAGCGCGTTCATTTATTCCAAGCAGCAACTATAAAGTGCTTGGTACAGATGGTTACGGACGCTCTGATAGCCGTGAAAACTTACGTCGTCACTTTGAAGTTAATGCAAGCTACGTGGTTGTTGCTACGTTATCTGAACTTGCTAAACGTGGTGATGTTGAAAAGTCAGTGGTTGTTGAAGCAATTAAAAAGTTCGACATTGACACAAACAAACTAAATCCACTGTACGCATAAGAGGTTTGCAATGAGTATTGAAATTAATGTACCAGATATCGGTGGCGATGACGTAGAAGTAACCGAAATCTTAGTAAGCGTTGGCGACAAAGTAGATGTTGATCAATCGCTACTAACCGTTGAAGGCGATAAAGCATCAATGGAAGTACCTGCTGCGCAAGCAGGTACAGTCAAAGAAATTAAAGTAAGCGAAGGCGACACGGTAACAACAGGGTCGTTAATCATGATTTTTGAAGGCGAAGAGTCAGGCTCACAAAGTGAGCCAGAAGCGCCAGCTAAAACTGAGGCATCTGCACCTGCAGAAGCTTCAGGTTCTTCAACTAAAGAAGTAACCGTACCAGATATTGGTGACGACGAAGTTGAAGTAACAGAAATCATGGTCGCTGTTGGTGACAGCGTAGATAAAGAGCAGTCAATTTTAAGTGTTGAAGGCGATAAAGCATCTATGGAAGTACCAGCTCCTTTTGCCGGTACTGTAAAAGAAATTAAAGTAGCCGAAGGCGACAAAGTAAAAACAGGCTCTTTAGTGTTTGTTTTTGAAGTAGCTGGCTCAAGTGCACCTGCATCAGATGCGCCAAAGCAAGAATCTGCGCCAGCAGAGACTACTCAAAGCGCCGAGCCAAGCACAAAAGAAGTAAACGTGCCTGATATTGGCGATGATGAAGTTGAAGTAACTGAAATCATGGTTGCTGTTGGTGATACGGTTGAAGAAGAGCAATCTATCTTAAACGTTGAAGGCGACAAAGCGGCAATGGAAGTACCAGCCCCGTTTGCTGGTACCGTTAAAGAAATTAAAGTGGCCGCTGGCGATAAAGTCAAAACTGGCTCACTTGTGTTTGTTTTTGAAGTTGCAGGCAGTGCGCCAGTAAAAGCAGCAGCCCCGGCTGAGCAAAAGCCAGCGGCTGCACCAGCAAAAACCGAGTCTGCGCCAGCTCAAGCTGCACCTGCTGCTAAAGCAAGCGATGAAGGTTTTGAAAACAACAGCGCATATGCTCATGCATCGCCAGTTGTTCGCCGCTTAGCGCGTGAGTTTGGTATTAACTTAGCAAACGTTAAAGGCTCAGGGCGTAAAAACCGCGTAGTTAAAGAAGACGTGCAAAACTATGTTAAAAACCTAGTTAAGCAAGTTGAATCAGGCCAATTACCTGCTGGTAAAGGCAATGCGGGCGGTGGTGAGCTTGGCTTAATTCCGTGGCCGAAAGTAGATTTTGCTAAATTTGGTGAAATTGAAGAGAAAAAACTATCGCGTATTCAAAAGCTGTCGGGTAAAAACCTACACCGTAACTGGGTGCAAATCCCACATGTTACACAGTTTGACGAAGCTGATATCACCAGCCTTGAAGTGTTCCGTAAAGAACAAAACGTGTTAAGCGAGAAGAAAAAGCTCGGCGTTAAAATCACACCACTTGTGTTTGTGATGAAAGCGGTAGCGAAAGTACTTGCTGAGTTCCCAACGTTTAACTCGTCATTGTCTGAAGACGGTGAAAGCCTTATCCTTAAAAAGTACATCAATATTGGTGTTGCAGTAGATACGCCAAATGGCTTAGTTGTTCCAGTATTTAAAGATGTGGACAAAAAAGGCATTATTGAATTATCTCGCGAGCTGATGGATATTTCTAAAAAGGCGCGTGAAGGTAAGTTAACGTCATCTGATATGCAAGGCGGTTGTTTTACTATTTCAAGCTTAGGCGGTATTGGCGGTACGGCATTTACGCCGATTGTTAATGCACCAGAGGTGGCTATTTTAGGTGTATCTAAATCTGAAATGAAACCTAAGTGGAATGGTAAAGACTTTGAACCTAAATTAATGGTTCCGCTTTCTATGTCGTACGATCACCGTGTGATTGACGGTGCTCTAGCTGCACGCTTTACCGCAACGCTTGCTAGCTACATGAGCGACATACGTCAATTAGTGATGTGACACCAATTTTATTAAAAAGGCGATCATTCTAGCGATTTAAATAGCACTTTAACTGCTTCAGAAATTACTTATATAGGAAAAACTATACAGCGTAATTTCTACCTTGTTATAGCGCTATTTTGCTGTCGCGATAATTGCTTGCTAATTTAATTCAATTGATGTTTGCAAAAAAACAAAATCAAATCCCAGCCAGTTGTTTTTAGCTGGGATTTTTACTATATGCAATGATACAATCTTTGCACTATTTGTGAATTGCTCTGATTTTCTGCCCATGCAGAAACATGGCAGTTAAATTTTAGGGCAGTGTCCCGTTCAAACAATTAAGGTAATAGCATGAGCAACGAATTAAAAACTCAAGTTGTTGTACTAGGCGGTGGTCCTGGTGGTTACTCTGCGGCTTTCCGCGCTGCTGACTTGGGCTTAGAAGTTACATTAGTAGAATCTCGTGAAACATTAGGTGGTGTATGTCTTAATGTTGGTTGTATTCCTTCAAAAGCACTTTTACACGTAGCTAAAGTGATTGATGACGCTGCAGAAATGTCATCTCACGGTGTTACTTTTGGCGCTCCGCAAATTGATTTAGACAAAATTCGCTCTTGGAAAGAGTCGGTTGTTGGCCAGCTTACTGGTGGCTTAGACGGCATGGCTAAGATGCGTAAAGTTAAAGTTGTACCAGGTTACGGTAAGTTTACTGGCAGCAACACTTTAGACGTTGAAGGTGCTGACGGCACAACAACTATTACATTTGATAATGCAATTATTGCTGCGGGTTCTAAACCTGTAAGCTTACCGTTCATCCCAGAAGATGACCGTGTAATTGATTCAACGGGCGCATTAGAGCTTAAAGACATTCCAGAGAAGCTACTTGTTTTAGGCGGTGGTATTATCGGTCTTGAAATGGGTACTGTTTACCGCGCATTGGGTTCTGACATTGATGTTGTTGAGTTTGCAGACCAGTTAGTTCCGGCTGCGGATAAAGATATCATCAAGATTTACCAAAAATACGTAAGCAAAAAATTCAATGTTATGCTTTCAACTAAAGTTGTTGGCGTTGAAGCGAAAGACGATGGCTTATACGTTACTTTTGAAGGTAAAAATGCACCAGCTGAACCAGTACGTTACGACAAAGTACTTGTTGCAGTAGGCCGTACGCCTAACGGTAACTTGCTTGATGCTGATAAGGCAGGTGTTAATGTAGATGAGCGTGGCTTTATTAATGTTGATAAGCAATTACGTACTAACGTAAACCACATTTTTGCGATTGGTGACTTAGTTGGCCAGCCTATGCTTGCGCATAAAGCGGTACATGAAGGCCATGTTGCTGCTGAAGTTATTTCTGGTCAGAAGCATTTCTTCGATCCTAAATGTATTCCTTCAATTGCGTACACTGACCCAGAAATCGCTTGGGTAGGTGTTACTGAGAAAGAAGCAAAAGAGCAAGGCTTAAGCATTGAAACTGCGGTATTCCCGTGGGCAGCATCAGGTCGCGCAATTGCATCTGCTCGTACTGAAGGTTCTACTAAGCTTATCTTTGATAAAGACAGTGGCCGTGTAATCGGTGGTGCTATGGTGGGTATTAACGCAGGCGAAATGCTTGGCGAAATCGGCTTAGCAGTTGAAATGGGCGCAGACGGTGAAGATTTAGCACTTACTATTCATGCTCACCCAACATTGAACGAGTCTATTGGCCTTGCAGCTGAAATTTTTGAAGGTTCAATCACTGATTTACCAAACAAAAAAGCGGTTAAAAAGAAAAAGTAATTTAACTTTTTAATTTCGTTTTTAAAAACCCAGCTTTTGCTGGGTTTTTATATTGAGAATTACTACAACTCAGTGCGAATGCATGGGGCGATTGGAAATGTTAGCCCCATACAATATGAATCAATGAATTAAAACCCCGTGTCTACTTTATCGGGGTCAGATCAGATAGCTGATAGCTGATATCTATTCCCTTTTATTTTAGCTACAATACGCGCCGAACAAATTTTAGGTAATAGCCCCCTTGAAAAATCCCCAACATAACTCAGTATTAGTTTTGCGAGCTCAGCAAATTAGCGAATCGCGCCGCGAATTTAATGCCCGTGGCGGCAAAATGGATCGCTGTGAGCAGTGTTTAATTGCCAAGCATTACTGTATATGTGAGGGTGTAGAACAAGCGCAGTGCGATGCTGGCGTGTGTTTATTAATGTATCATAATGAAAGCTTTAAACCGTCAAACACAGGGCGTTTAATTGCTGAAATAGTCCCTGACAACTATGCATTTAGATGGGACAGAACAGAGCCAAGCGCTGAGCTATTAGCTTTATTAAACAACGCTGATTATCAACCTATGGTGATATTTCCAGCTGAAGATGTAGAGCCGGGCAGGGCAACCACCGAAGTAAACATTGAACCTGGCAAAAAGCCATTATTTATATTTTTAGATGGCACCTGGCGCGAAGCTAAAAAAATGATCCGCAAAAGCCCGTATCTAGATAATTTACCGGTGTTGTCGATCACCGCTGATAAACTATCAGATTACCGTTTACGTGTTGCACCTCACGCATACCAGTTAGGCACTGCTGAGGTAGGCATTATGGTGTTAGCGCTCGCAGGTGAGCAAGATGCCGCCTTAAAACTTGAACAGCACTTTATAAAATTTCGTGATGCGTACTTACTTGGTAAGCGAAATAAGGGCAGGCCACAGTAACTTAATTTTAGGCAAAGAAAAGCGCGCTCTATCTCTAGGCGCGCTTGCGGAATCTTCTAATTTTGCATCCTGCAATTGAACTTAATCAACTCCAATTTTTACTTATCCATGTGATTACGATATTACTTTTTAGTTCTATGTAATTTAGGCTATCCGGGCCTATCTCCTTTAAATCCCTGTACATCCTGTAGTGGTAAAAACTATTACCTATTCCTTTTAGCACATCCTAGTGCAGTCCATTAATTTACAATTCCATTGTGTTGCCTCAAGGGCCTGTCCATTTAATTCCTATCACATCCTGTTAAACAACTATCCGCTGTTGTTATCCTTGCTGTATCGTCCTGATACGTTCCTTTGTGCAACAATCCATTGCGATACTCATCCTGAGCCTGTCCTAATTTCCGTGTTGTCCGTAGTAACCTAATCATTGGTTGTTCGAGTAAGCAGTCCATTTCCTTTTACTCGATAAGCATCACTGCTTGGTTGATGTAGTAATTGTAGCGTGCTGGTGCAACTAAAATAGGTTAAAACGGCTATAGATTTACTTATAAAAAATGAGTATTTATAACAAACAGAATAAAAACAACAGCTTATGTTGTTTTTTCTGGGTTGTTATAGGTTTTTTTACTCATTAGCTGTCAGCTCTGTAAGAGATGTCTTACGCGGTATTTCCATTTTGGTCATTAATTACTTATTTACATTTATGTAAAGAGTGTATATTTTCACTTATCACGATAAAATCCCCTGTAAATAATTACTATTTAGGTAAATTGATATGAGAACTGCACTGGCTATACTTACTTGTATTATTAGCGCTTCGCCTGCGTTTGCGAGCGATGTTGTTAATATTTACTCTTTTCGTCAACCGTTTTTAATTCAACCTATTTTAACTGACTTCACTAAGCAAACAGGCATTAAAACGAATGTGGTTTTTGCAAAAAAAGGGTTAATAGAGCGTGTTAAGCGTGAAGGAAAACACAGTAAAGCCGATTTAGTATTAACATCTAATTTTAGTGCGCTTATTCAGCTAGAAGATCTCAATTTAACGCAAAGTATTAAAAGTGATCGCATTAAAAGCAATATTCCTGCGTCGTATAGAGATAGCGACGGGCAGTGGGTGGCATTAACTAAGCGGGTTCGTAATGTGTATTCATCAAAAGAGCGCCTAGGTGCTTTACCTGAACTCACCTACGAAGATTTGGCTAACCCACAGTACAAAGGACAAATTTGTACACGTTCTGGCAAGCACCCTTATAACCTTGGCTTAGTTGCTTCGATGATTGCTCATCACGGCGAGGCAAAAACTAAAACATGGTTAGAAGGTGTAAAAGCTAATTTAGCACGTAAGCCACAAGGTAACGATCGCGCGCAAGTAAAAGCGGTAAAAGAAGGTTTGTGTAATCTTGCTTTAGGTAATAGTTACTACCTTGGTAAAATGCTTCAAGACGACGAGCAAAAAGCGTGGGCTGAGTCTGTTTATATTAATTTTCCTAATCAGCAAAACCGCGGCTCACACATAAATGTTTCGGGTGCTGTTATTACTAAATATGCAAAAAATCCTGATAATGCCCTTAAGCTTATTGAGTTTATGAGCGAAACCAAAGCTCAAAATATGTATGCCTCTGTAAATATGGAGTACCCGGTTAAGCAAGGCGTTGAGCTATCAAGTTTAGTGGCCTCTTGGGGAAGCTTTAAAGAAGACGGCCTAGCACTTGATGAGATCAGTAAATATCGTCCGTTAGCCCTTAAGCTAATAGATGAGGTGAAGTTCGACCTTTAATGAATTTTATATTTAAGCTGTCTAAATGGCAGCTCTTTGCTTGGTCGACAGGGCTTTTATTGTCGGCCCCGCTGTTTTTTCTGATATATGAATCTTTACAAGGCGACTCAGAGGTATTTTCTCATCTGTGGGATACCGTGCTGTGGGATTATATTACTAACACCGTACTGCTTATTTTTGGCGTATGCCTGCTTAGCTGTGCAATTGCGCTTCCGCTTGGTTGGCTCAGTGCGTATTGCTCCTTCCCCGGAAAAAAGCAATTTGAATGGGCGCTTATGCTGCCCCTTGCAATGCCCACCTATTTAATAGCCTATGTGTATACCGATTTGCTAGATTACGCAGGCCCTGTGCAAATAGCCCTAAGAGAGTGGTTTGATTGGCACTCGCCAACGGATTATTGGTTTTTTGATATTCGCACTTTGCCCGGCGCTATGGTGATGATCGCACTTGTGCTGTATCCGTATTTATTTTTAATTTTTAAAACCGCACTGCGAGAGCAGTCATTTAAGCTAGTGCAAGCTAGTCAATTAATGGGTTTATCGCCTCGGCAAAGCTTTTTTAAGGTAAGTATAGTGCTTTCTCGTGGCTCAATTGTGGCAGCCCTTGCGCTCATAAGCATGGAAACCATGGCCGACTATGCAACGGTAAGTTACTTTGCAGTGAGCACCTTAACCACCGCGGTGTACGATACATGGTTTGGTTATTACTCACTCACGGCTGCAGCGAAAATATCGGGCGTTATGCTGTTACTGCTGTTTTTAGCTTTAATGGCGGAGCGCTTTAGTCGGCGTAACCAAGCCGTGTTTGAGCGTCAATCAGGTGTTAATAGCGAGTCGCTATACAAACTTGAAGGTAAACAAGCATGGCTGGCTACGTCATTTTGCAGTGTTATTTTGCTCATTGCTTTTATTATACCTATGTTGGTATTGCTAAATTATGCAATAACTTACTTTGATAAAGCGTGGAACACGGCATTTTTTAGTTACGCGTGGCAAAGTTTACAAGTAGCTATTATTGTAAGCGTAGCCAGTATAATACTCGCTACACTAATCGTTTTTTATCAGCGTGTGGCAAAGCAAGGCTATTCTTTAATACCTGGTCGCTTAGCGAGCACCGGCTATGCACTGCCAGGTACGGTACTGGCTATTGCTGTGTTATTACCGCTTAGCGCATTAGAAAACTCAATAAATGCAGCCCTTGAGAGCTACAACCTAGATATAGGTTTATTACTAACCGGCAGCATTATCACTATTATACTGGCTTACTTAGTGCGCTTTTATGCCATTGCGCACGGTGCTATAGAATCGAGCTTTGTACGTATTAGTCCATCACTGGATATGGCTAGCCAATCTATGGGTAAAAGCCAAGGGCAAACACTGCGCTTAGTGCACCTTCCTTTATTACGTCGGGGTCTTTTAACAGCTGCATTGCTTGTATTTATTGAGTGTATGAAAGAGCTCCCAGCCGCATTGCTATTAAGGCCTTTTGACTTTGAAAGTTTAGCCACACATGTATTTCAATATGTGAGCGATGAGCAGCTTGAGCTTGCTTCTATTTCCGCTTTATTTATTGTTTTGGTTGGGTTGATCCCCTTGTATTTTATTAATCGTTCTATGGAGCAACGCAGTTAAATGAGCCGTTTAAATTTACAAGGTGTGGGCTATAACTACAGTGGCACGCACGTGCTACACAATTTAGATTTAACGGTGGGTCAAGACGAAATTGTGTGTTTGCTCGGAGCCAGCGGCTGCGGTAAAACAACCACCTTAAAAGCAATTGCTGGCCTTATTGAAATAAATGAAGGTAGCGTATTTATAGATGGCAAATGTGTAAGCGACAAGCATACATTTGTATCACCAGAGCATCGTAATATAGGGATGATGTTTCAAGATTATGCCCTGTTTCCGCACCTCAGTGTGGCCGATAATATTGCGTTTGGGCTGGGTAAAGTAAGCAAAGCGCAAAAACAGCAACGGGTAGAGGAAATGCTAGAGCTAGTGCATTTAACGGGGTGTGCAAAACGCTACCCTCATCAGCTCTCGGGTGGCCAGCAGCAACGCGTGGCTATTGCGCGGGCTTTGGCTTATAAGCCAAGTTTATTGCTTCTTGATGAGCCTTTTTCGAACATAGATACACAAGTACGCTTTGAGTTAATTGCTGATATTAGGCGCATTATTAAAGCGCAGCAGGTTTCTGCGGTATTTGTTAGCCACTCAAAAGAAGAAGCCTTTGCGTTTTCAGACACGCTAGCCATTATGCACCAAGGAAAAATAGCCCAACAAGGTACACCAGAGCAGCTTTTTGCCATGCCAAAGACAAAGGAGGTTGCAGAGTTTCTGGGTCAGGGCATATACTTAGGCGCAGAAGTGTTAACGGCAACTGAATACACAACGCCTTTTGGTGTCGTGCAATCGCAGCATGAGCATACGCACAGTGCAATAAAAGGGGTGGTGTATATTCGTCCGCACCATATTGAGCTTGCGCAAAATACGCAGGCCGATAACCCTCAAGGTGTGAGCATTTTAAGCCGTCGGTTTATAGGCTCGGCTTATGTTTACACTGTTGTAATTGCAGAGCAAGAGATTGAAGTTGCCGCACAATATGGCCAGTCATTTGAAATAAATGAGCAGGTTATAATAAAAATAAAACCTCACACGGTGAATTTTTTCGAATCATAACAAATGTGTTATTCGCTGTGTTTTATAAAGCTAAGGAATAACAATGGCGCAAGCGCAATCTGGGATTTGTGCTGAAGCAAACTTACACGGTTTGCATTTATTTTTTAATGTATTTGATGGTCAAGACGAGTCATTGCGCGCAAAGCTTAAGCGCGTAAGCGCAATTGAAGAAGAGTTTAGTGATCAGTTTTCCGAAGCCATGCTCTCTTGCATGGTGGCTATAGGCGCGCAATATTGGCCGCATATACTACCTGAATATATCCCAAGCGAGCTGCAAAGCTTTCCTAATATAAATCACAGTGATTTTGTTATGCGCGTACAGCCATGTGATTTATTCATACAAATTCGCTCAGACCGAGAAGATGTTAATCACCTTTTTGCATTGCAAATATTAAAGTTGTTTTCGCCCGATGTAGAGCTGGTTGAACAAATTCGCAATTTTAGGTTTTTAGATGGGCGAGACTTTAACGGCTTTATTTATGCAGGCGATACCCCACATGGACGCCAAAAACGAATCACGGCGCTGGTTAATAACCCCGACAGCTTTGAACACCAAGGCAGCTATATTCATGTACAGCGTTATAAGCATGACCTGAGTGTATGGCAGCATTTATCACTAAGCGAGCAAGAGCACATTATGGGGCGCACACGTTTAGATAACACCTTAATTGAGCCAAAGGTAGATACTAGCCACGCGACTAGAAGTGAGCTCAAAGATGAGAGCGGCCAAGCTATACTGCTTAACCAAAGCATGCCGTATGGTGATGTTTACGAGCAAGGCATGCTAAGTATTACATGCTCAGCATCGGGGAGTGCGTTTGAAAAGGTACTTAACAGCCGCATAGGAAAAGGGGAGTGTTACGACCACTGGCTTGATTTTACTCAAGCCGATATGGGTTCAGCGTTTTTTGCGCCGTCAGTTAGTTTTTTAAAACAGCTTTAAACCGTATCAAATAAAATACGTACGCGCTCTAGTGTAATGTCTATTTCAGATATTTTTGCTGGCGCAATAAAAATGGTGTCATCTCCGGCAATTGTGCCCAATACACCATCCGCTTTGCCTAGTGAGTCTAATAAGCGGGCAATTAACTGCGCAGCGCCTGGGCTGGTGGTTATAATAATCATCATTTCGTTATGCATAATATCAATAACAAGCTGGCGTAGTGGGCTTTTAGCAGTCGGTACGCCCATTTCTGCGGGTAGGCAATAAACCATTTCTTGTTTAGCATTACGGGTACGCACAGCGCCAAACTTGCTAAGCATGCGCGACACCTTACTTTGGCTTATATTGTCAAAGCCTTGCTCTTTTAATGCTTCGACTATTTCGACTTGCGAGCCAAAGTTCTCTTCTTTTAAAAGTGCTTTAAACGCTTTTACCAGCGCTTCTTGTTTGTCTTGTGGTTGCATAGTCTTTATTCATTTTTGTTATTTATAATGCAAATTCTACACAAAAATGAATAATTATGCAGCAGTTGTTTAGTTAACTTGCCAGTTTGCTGCGATAAACCAACAAAGTTTACAACTATGGTCGAAAATATACCTGAAATAAGCAGGATAAATTTGTTTTTAGTCGCTAATTTCATTATCTTAAGAGCCACAAATATTTCCTACCTCAAATTACGGAGAATTCCAATGAAAGTTGCTGTATTAGGTGCTGCAGGCGGTATCGGTCAAGCGTTGTCTTTATTATTAAAAACAGGCTTACCAGCTGGTTCTGAATTATCACTTTACGATGTTGCACCAGTTGTACCAGGTGTTGCGGTTGACCTATCTCACATCCCTACAGATGTTAAAGTAGCAGGTTTTGGCGCAGACGATTTAAATAAAGCGCTTGAAGGGTGTGATATCGTACTTATCCCAGCGGGTATGCCACGTAAACCAGGTATGGATCGTGCGGATTTATTTAATGTAAACGCAGGTATCATCAAAACATTAGCAGAAGGCATTGTAGCTAGCTGTCCTAAAGCGTTAGTGGGTGTTATCACTAACCCAGTAAACGGCACTGTGCCAATTGTTGCTGAAGTATTCAAAAAAGCAGGTACTTACGACGCTAAGCGCGTATTTGGTATCACTACGCTTGACGTAATTCGTTCAGAAGCATTTGTTGCTGAGCTTAAAGGCGTAGACGTAGCAACTGTTAAAGTACCAGTAATTGGTGGCCACTCTGGCACAACTATTCTTCCTCTACTTTCTCAAGTTGAAGGCGTGAACTTCACTGAAGAAGAAGTAGCTACACTTACTCCACGCATCCAAAATGCAGGTACTGAAGTAGTAAATGCTAAAGCGGGCGGTGGTTCAGCTACATTATCTATGGGTGCTGCTGCAGCACGTTTTTGTATGTCTTTAGTTAAAGGCCTACAAGGTGAAGACGTAGTAGATTACGCATACGTTGCTGTTGAAAATGGCGATGCAGAGTACTTTGCTCACCCAGTACGTTTAGGCACAAACGGCGTAGAAGAAATTCTTTCTTACGGCGAGCTAAGCGCATTTGAAGAAAAAGCTAAAAACGACATGCTTGAAACTCTGAAAAAAGACATCAAAGAAGGTGTTGATTTCATGGCGTAATAGCCAAGTTATGCACAAAAAAGCCTGCTTATGCAGGCTTTTTTATTGCTCGAAAATTATGGCCCTTAAATACTAATTAAGGGAGGCTGCAAAGTTAGTGATCTCGCTCTACAGCTATACGCGCTAAGCTGATTAACGCTTGCTTGTACTGCGACTCTGCTAAAAAGTCTAAACAGGCAATGGCCTTGTCTGCTTCTTGCTGCGCCTTTTGCATTGTAAATTCAAGTGCGTTGGTTTGTTTAAGTGCCGTTAAAATAGCCTCAAGGTTATCCATACCATTGCAATGCTCAATGGCATCGCGAATAAGGGCTCTTTGCTGATCACTGCCGTGCTTCATCGCATATATTAGCGGTAAGGTTGGCTTACCTTCTGCTAAATCATCACCAATATTTTTACCTAATTGGTCAGCGTCCGCGTTGTAATCAAGCACGTCATCAACTAACTGAAAAGCAGTACCTAAGTGCATACCATATAAATTAAGCGCATCTAACACACTGTTATCTTGCTCGGTAATAATAGCTGCAAGCCCTGTAGCGGCTTCAAATAATTTAGCTGTTTTAGAGTAAATAACCTGCATGTAACTTGCTTCGGTGGTATTAGGGTCGTTGCAATTCATAAGTTGCAATACTTCACCCTCAGCAATCACGTTGGTGGCATCAGCAAGCACTTGCATAATTTGCATTTTGCCCAGCCCCACCATAAGTTGAAACGAGCGGGTGTAAATAAAATCCCCAACCAGCACGCTGGCAGCATTACCAAACTCGGCATTTGCAGTCGGTGTACCACGGCGCAGGTTAGATTCATCAACAACATCATCATGTAATAGTGTTGCAGTATGAATAAATTCAACAATCGTTGCCAAAGTAATGTGATCTTTACCTTGGTAACCCAAAGCTCTTGCTGCCAATATTGCCAGCATCGGGCGTACGCGTTTGCCGCCGCTGTTAACGATGTACAAACCAAGTTGATTGACTAACGCCACATCTGAGCGCATTTGCGCGTGTATAAGTTGATTGACGTCATTCATATCGCTTTCGATTAACGCCTGGATAGCTTTTATATCCATTGATCTCCGAGCCAATTTTTATGTGTGAACGGCGCCGATTGTACAACAAAAAAAGCACTAGCTCGATATTTTGTGACGATTCATTAAAAAAACCGAGTTAAAAACCTTAATTAGCGCTTAATTAGGGTATTTAATTGTATATTTCACACTCAAAGCGCGACTATTTATTGCACAGTCAATGGGTTCTGGAGTAGGCATAGCGACACGTAAATTTATTTTGTCTTTGCACTAAAAAGCGCTTGGCAACAGGGCAATTTAATATAAAATGGGGGAAATATTGAATTGCTCTCAATGCAGCTACTTTTTATTCATTTTAATTACAAAATAGGCTTGCTAGTTTTTATGCATTAGCGTAAACTTCGCGCCCTATCGAAGAATATTTTAGTTGCGTCGATTTGAGGGCGCACAGACGGAGTTAATTATGTACGCGGTTTTCCAAAGTGGTGGTAAACAGCATCGTGTGACTGAAGGTCAAACGATTCGTCTTGAAAAATTAGACGTTGAAACTGGTGCAGCAGTTGAATTTGATTCAGTACTTTTAGTTGCTGATGGTGAGAAAATCGAGATCGGTGTACCGTTCGTAAACGGTGGTAAAGTAACAGCTGAGGTTGTTTCACATGGTCGCGGTGAGAAGATTAAGGTTGTTAAATTTAGACGCCGTAAGCATTCTCGTAAGCAAATGGGCCATCGTCAATGGTTCACTGAAGTTAAAATCACTGGCATTAGCGCTTAATTAGAGGTACTTAGAAATGGCACATAAAAAAGCAGCTGGTAGTACTCGTAACGGTCGCGATTCAGAAAGCAAACGCCTAGGTGTTAAGCGTTTTGGTGGCGAATCAGTTCTAGCGGGTAGCATCATTGTTCGTCAACGTGGTACTCGTTTCCACGCTGGCGCAAACGTAGGTATCGGTAAAGACCACACTATCTTCGCAAAAGCAGATGGTAAAGTTCAATTTGAACAAAAAGGTCCTTTAAACCGTAAATACGTAACTATCGTAGCTGAGTAATCAGTAAGGTAGTAAAAAACCCCGCCTTTGCGGGGTTTTTTGTTTTCAGAAACGTCAAATATATACCCAAGCCTGCATTTACGTTGGCTTGGGTATATAATAGTTAAATTAAAGCCAATCCCTAAAGTGAGTAATCATGAAGTTTGTAGATGAAGTAGAAATTCGCGCAGAAGCTGGTGACGGCGGCAGCGGTGTCGTGTCTTTCCGTCGAGAAAAATATGTACCAGACGGTGGCCCGGACGGCGGTGACGGTGGAGACGGTGGTAGTGTTTATCTACAAGCTGATGAAAACTTAAATACCCTAATTGATTACCAGTTTGAGCGTTTTCACCGTGCCGAGCGTGGTACTAATGGTCGAAGCCGTAACTGTACAGGTAAAAAGGGCGAAGACTTGGTAGTAAAAGTACCTGTGGGTACACGTATTACCGACGTTGACACTCAAGAGGCGTTAGGCGATTTAACGCAGCATGGTCAAAAAATTGTGGTTGCAAAAGGTGGTTTCCATGGCTTGGGGAATGCACGTTTTAAATCAAGTACTAACCGTGCTCCACGTCAAAAAACGTTAGGTACTCCAGGTGAAGTTCGTAACCTTAAATTAGAGCTTATGCTACTTGCCGATGTAGGCCTATTAGGGTTGCCAAATGCAGGTAAATCAACGTTTATTCGCAGTGTATCGGCAGCAAAGCCAAAAGTAGCTGATTACCCGTTTACCACGCTAATTCCTAATTTAGGGGTTGTGCGCCCAGAGGCTAACAAATCGTTTGTAATAGCCGATATTCCGGGCTTAATTGAAGGTGCCTCAGACGGTGCTGGCCTAGGTATTCGCTTTTTGAAGCATTTAGAGCGTTGTCGTGTATTGTTACACGTGATTGATGTTATGCCAGTTGATGGTTCAAACCCTGTTGATAATGCATTTGCCATTATTAACGAGTTACACCAATACAGCCCTAAGCTTGCAGAAAAGCCACGCTGGTTAGTGTTTAATAAAATAGACCTCTTGCCAGAAGATGAAGCGCAAGCTTTGTGTGAGCAAATTGCGCAAGAGCTAGGTGAAGAAGAAAACGTTTACCGTATTTCAGCAGTCAATAAGCTTAATACTCAGCCATTAATTCACGATATTATGGCATTACTTGATAGCATGCCTAAAGAGAAGTTCGTTGAGATTGAAGACGAAGAAGTTGAGTTCAAGTGGGATACTTATCATCAAAAAGCAACCAAAGGCGATGATGATGATTGGGACGACTGGGATGAAGACGACTACGATGTAGAAGTGGTCTACGAGCGTTAATAAAAAACATATTTTAAAAAGGAGCATAAGCTCCTTTTTTATTTTTTAAGAATAAAGTACTAGGTATTTGATGTGATAATTTCAATGATCGCCGCAATGGCAAACAACCGTGTAATTGGTCTTGATAATAAAATGCCGTGGCATTTACCCGCCGATCTACAGCATTTTAAAAAGGTAACAACAGGCAAACCTGTCGTTATGGGGCGTAAAACATTTGAATCGATAGGTCGTCCTTTACCTGGGCGTCGCAACATAATTATTACCCGTAATAGCCAGTATAACGCTCAAGGTATTGAGACGGTCACCACCCCAGAGGCTGCGCTAGAGCTGGTTAAAGCCGAAGAAGAGGTGATGATAATTGGCGGTGGTAATATTTATCAGCAGTTTTTACCAAGTGCCGATCGTTTATATTTAACCTTTATAGATTTAGAGGTTGAAGGGGATACGCAGTTTCCAGATTACCAAGCAGTAGCAACGTGGGAAAACGTCGACGAACAGGCAAATAAACCCGACGAAAAGAATCAATATAGTTATAAATTCGTAACTTTATATAAAAAAGATTAACATTATTGCGAAACTTACAGCAGGTTGGTACAATATTAGACAATCAACATAGGTAAAAAGTACCATAAAGGGTGTTTCATGTTTAAATTGTCAAAGCTAATTGTTATTACAGCCGTTGCTGCTGGTTCGTTAATGTATACCGTGCCTGCTAAAGCCAATGATCAATTAGCAGTATCTATTTGTGAATATATCGCAGCTGATGATAAAAACCGTTTACGTAGTAAACTAAAAAGCTCACGTGTAAAAATTCGCAATATTTACGATGCTATTCAATGTAATGGTAATAATTTACTTCGCCATGCTGTAGTTAGTAACGCTGTTGACTCGGGCGAGTACATAGTTAAAAACTTATCAAAAAGCGCACTGTCTGATGGCGCTGATATAGCATGGGCTGAAGGCAATGGCCACGGTGGCTCACCGTTAATTGCTGTAATTAAAGACCGTGCAGGCCTTTAATTAACACAATAAAATAAAAACCGCGCTGGTCGCGGTTTTTTTGTGCCTGGCGTTAGCTAATACGCAGCGCTTTAGTAATGGTGATAGCTGTATTAAGCCTATTTTAATTTGCACACCCAAGTGATGAAACTCTCACCTTGTAATTAACCCGCGTTTCTTATCTTTAATAGCATATAAATTAAGTTGCTTGGTTTAATAAAGGCGCTGTATTCGCTAAGCCTTTACTCGTATATTTGCCGCAAATATACGTGTTTTCCCTGAGTTACATAAAATTGTCATAAATAGTTAATAGTCTACGCGCTTAAACAATAGGGGTTGTTATTTATGCGCGTATCATCTTTTACTCGGCTGTTAGCCATACTGTTAACATTGGCAAGTATTTTATTAGCCATCACACTATTTTGGGCAAGCCAAACTTTACTTAAGCTTGAGCAACAAGACAGCGCATACAGTAAATTAAAAAACACGATTTTAGTGGATTTAGCCGGTGACTTAGGCAGTTATCTAGAACAAGGTGATAGCCAATACTTAAATCAATCATCAGCCCTAATTGAACAAGTAAAAACACAGCAACTCGCAGTACTCCCCTCGGTACTTGCCGAGCAATTAAATGAGCAGCTCAGCACGTTAGATACCGATATTAAAGGTAAGTACAGAGCGCTGGGTAAATTATCGGGCAACGAAACGGCGTTACTTGATAATGCAATTCGCCAAATGGCGGGCTCAGCCTCGTCACTGATTGGTTATGCAAAAAAATCCCCTAATCAAAATAGCGATGCGCAAGCTTATTACACACTTGGCGCTGATTACTATAACGAGGTGACCAACCTTGCCTTATTTACTTATCAACTAATCGTAAGTTACGACAGCAATACTGAACAAAGTTTGCAGCAAAGTATTGCTAATTTAAATGCGTTAGCAGCCAAAATAGAGCAACTCCCTAATTTAGGTGTTATGAGCGAAGTTGACGAAGATGCTTTATTTTTTGACGAAGAAGCTGAAGATTTGGCCGATGAAATAAAATCTGAAATTACCAGCTGGCCTAACCGCTACCCTCGCGATTTAGCCAGTACTTTAGCGCAAGCTCAGCAACGTGAAGCGGGCACCAATGAATTGCGTGAGCAAATTAGCTTGCTCTCTAAAACCGTTATTAATGCAGAGCAGCAACTAAAACACGCACAAGGGGCGCTCAAAGAAAACGTATTTTGGGTATTTTGCTTTGCTATTGGCGCTTTGGTGATGCTAGCCGCGGGTGTTTATATTGTGCAGCGTAACCAAGTGCTCAACCCATTAAGGCAGCTCAGAGACGGGTTTGCCTTTTTAATTGAAAGTAACGAGCTTAAAAATATTGAAAGTAAGAACCCAAAAACAGAGGTTGGCGAAATAGCCAGTTACTTTAATTTATTAATTGAGCGACAGCGCAAAGAGGCACAAGAGCGTGCCCAAATGCTAAAAGTGGTAAATGATTTTATGCAGCAAATGAGTGAGCATTTGCAAACTATTAGTCAAAAAGCGTCTACAAGTCATGGGCAAGTGGAGCAAAACCAACATTTGCTTGCTGATATTCAACAAATTGGCGAGCAGGTAAATAATATTAATGCCCAAGTGGCTGATAACGCCCAACACACTTTTAGTGCAATGGAGCAAAGTTTAGGCTTTGCACAAAGCATGCTAAGTGCCAGTTCAGATACGCAAACACGGGTTGAGCAAAGTATGCAAAACCTACAAGAGCTGCTCGCGGGGGTTGAAGGCGTTGGGCAAATTATTGAAGTGATCCGCAATATTGCCGATCAAACAAACCTACTAGCGTTAAATGCAGCAATTGAATCAGCACGTGCTGGCGAGCATGGCCGAGGCTTTGCTGTTGTAGCTGATGAAGTACGCCAGCTTGCCCGTCAAACTCAAGGCTCATTGAGCGATATTAATGAGCAGCTCACACTACTGAGCGAAAAGTCGGGCACAGTATCTACACAAATTGCGGCCTTAGCAGATGGCGCGCAGTCGCAAACACAAAACGCGCAAGAGCTAAAAGTAAACTCAGAGGGCGTGGCCGATAACGCTCAGCAAGCCAACAAAGTGGCATTTGAGGCCATGGAGCTGGCTAAACAGCAAAGTAATTTGCTAGATAACTTTAGCCAGTCAATGCAAAGTATGAAAGGCCAAGTAAGCGAATCAAGCTTACTTGTTGACGATATTCATAGCCAGTTACAACAGCAAATGCAAACCATAAAAGTAAACCTTGGTTTGTAAATACCTGCTAACACAAAGGTAATTAGCGTTATACTGTAGGCTCATTAATCAAATGCTTTAAGGATTTATCATGATTGAACAAGGTCAAACGTTACCCGCAGTTACATTAACGCAGCTAACAGACGAAGGCATGCAAACTCACACTAACGCTGAGCTTTTTAATGGTAAAAAGGTTGTGCTTTTTGCTGTACCGGGTGCATTTACGCCTACCTGTTCAAATGCGCATTTACCTGAATTTATAACCCTTAGTGATAAAATTAAAGCAAAAGGTATTGCGGCAATTTACTGTGTATCGGTTAACGATGCTTTTGTAATGAAAGCATGGGGAGAATCTCAAAATGCCCAACAAATCGATATGTTAGCAGATGGCGATGGCAGTTTTACTAAAGCATTAGGGCTTGATAAAGACACCGGCAGTTTTGGTGGAACACGCTCTACGCGCTATGCAATGATAGTCGACGATAATGTAGTAACAGGACTGTTTGTTGAAAAAGACAAAGAGTTTTCAGTAAGCCGTGCTGAGTCTGTGTTAGAAAAACTATAACCGCTTTATTAAAGCCCTAAGTGCATGCACTTAGGGCCTTTTTAATTATGGCTGGTATTGGCCACTTAATGTTAAACCCGAAAAGGTTCTGTAAGCGTTAACGCTTAAATGCCACGTACCCGCTTGCGGATTGCTAAACGTACATGTTTCTGCGTTGCCGTTTTTATAAGGACGACAATCGTAGCTAGATGCGGTAGGTTGGCTGCCAAACTTAACAAATAAGTCAGCATCACCTGTACCACCTGAGGTGGTGACTGTAAATGTGCTCATTCCTGCTGGCACATCTAAGGTATAGTGCTTCCAGTTACCTGTTGTAGCCGTTACATCGCTCACCGTGCCGCCACCGGCTTCTGGTGTAGTTGAACCGCCACCTGTAGAACCACCTGTAATATTACCCACTAAACTAACGCCAGAATAAGCCGAGTAGCCACGAAGCATTACATGGTATGTACCAGCGGTTGGGTTATCAATAGAACACTCTTCGCTATTACCGCCTTTGTACGGACGACAATCGTAGCTTGAGGTAGTTGGTTGGCTGCCTGCGCGTACGTATAAATCTGCATCGCCGCTACCGCCACTCATTGTAAACGTAACATTCGTTGCGCCACTTGGCACAGTCATCGTGTAATACGCTTGTGAACTTGCAGCGCCGCTTAAGCCTGTTTTAGCTTCGCCATCTGTCAGTTCGCTATCGCCACCGGTAGGAGGTGTTGTACCGCCACTTGCTGCGGCTACAGCGGCTGCTGCATCAACAATACCTGTACCACAACTTGTACACGTTGCTGGGAATGAGCGGGTGGTCGATTTTAAAATGCTTTCTATTTCATCTGGGGTAGCATTTGGTTTAGCTTGCTTTATCAGGGCTGCAACACCGGCAACATGAGGCGCCGCCATTGATGTACCTTGAGAGAACGCATAGCTATCGCTTGAAGGTGTAGACGAGCCTGAGTTATAGGTTGATAAGACGCCTTCAGAGTCGTTTGCAAAGCTTTGTGCGCCGCCTGGCGCTGCAACATCAATATTGCTACCGTAGTTTGAATAATATGCTCGTCCGCCGTTACGGCCAACAGAGGCAACATTAACAACGCCACTACAGTTACCTGGATTATAGTTTGCTGAGTTATCGTTATCATTACCGGCAGCAATAACCACGACTGCACCGTTGCTGCGTGCTGTGTTAATTGCGTTTTGTGTGGTAGAGCTACACGAGCCGCTGCCACCTAAGCTCATGTTAATTACATCAGCAGGGTTTGAGTTGGCAGGAATGCCCGATACACTTCCGCCAGATGCCCAAATAATGCCATCAGCAATGTCTGACGTTAAACCACCACATTTACCAAGTACACGTACAGGCACAACTTTAGCGCCATAAGCCACACCGGCAACACCTTCACCGTTATTAGTAACAGCCGCAACCGTACCTGCTACGTGCGTACCGTGCCAGCTTGAGCCTTGTGCGCCGTTATTTCCACATTCGCCAGCAGCTACAGCATCGCCCGGATCGCGTGCGTCACTGTCGCGACCGCCGCCATCATTAGCTACCGATAGGTTAGAGATCATATCGTAACCTGGTAAAATGTTAGCATTTAAATCAACATGAGGGCGGTAGCCAGTATCAAGTACCGCAACCACTACGCCACTGCCTGTTGCAGTATCCCATGCGGTTGGTAAGTTTAGGCCGCCCGCTTGCTCATAGTAGTGCCATTGATCGCCGTAACGAGGGTCGTTAGGCGTTGCAAATGGTTTTAACATTTGATCCACTTCAATGTATTCAACATTGCCAGAATCAACCATTTCTTGCATAAATTCTTGTGCTTCTGCAGCGCTTAGTTTTTTATCTGCGCGCATAACATGGTGGTTATTAAGCGCCATTGCACGGATGTACTTCGCTTTTACTTTACCTTTTTTAGAAGCGAAATTTTTTACAAAGCGTTGAGCACGCTTTTTCATATTTGCAGGGCTTGCGTCAGCAGACGAGGTGCTTAGCATATCGTTCGCGCTATTTTTGTACTTAATAATAAACTGAGTTTCAAAACCCGATTGGCTTTGTAGTTTGGCTGTGGTTTCTGCCATAGAGGTAGACACATCTTGAGCAACACTTGCAGATGCTGCAAATACCGTACTAATAGTGAGCGCGATAGCGCAACGCTTAAATGATTTACTTGTTGTCATAATTATCCCTAGTTGTTATTAGTTAGTTCGTAATATTAAATTACGAAACAGAAACAAAGGTAAATGATCTGTTAATTTCTTTAAAATAATAATTGCTTATGTACCTATTTCTTTTAGTTATAACCTAGGTGTACGGTGCCTTTGTCGTTGTTTAGTATTTATCATATAAAACAAAAATAAGTATAAAGGATTGTTATTTTTACACTGTTTAGAAAAGCCCATAACTAGCCTTGGTTACATTTGTTGCTATAAATTTAATAATAAATTCTATTCAGAGTGTTTAAACAAACTTTGCTATAATCGGGCAAATTTTTGAGTAGGGCGAAGTAATGAATCAAGTAGATGTAATTGTGATTGGCGCAGGTGCAGCCGGATTAATGGGTGCAGCACAAGCAGGTTATCGCGGGCGTAGCGTTACAGTGCTTGATATGGGCAAAAAGCCTGGTCGAAAAATTTTAATAAGTGGTGGTGGGCGTTGTAATTTTACCAATGAAAATGCCAGTCCAGAAAACTACTTATGCAGTAACCCTCACTTTGTTAAGTCGTGCTTAAGCCGCTATACACAACACGATTTTATTGAGCTGGTGGACCGCCACGGTTTGGCATACCATCATAAAACCTTAGGCCAGCTGTTTTGCGATAACAGCGCGCAAGATATAGTCGATATACTACTTACCGAATGCGAGTGGGCTGGTGTTAATATTAAATTGCGCAGCGAAGTGTTAAATGTGGCTAAAACCGACATTGGCTACCGTGTTACCACTGAGCAAGAAACACTTACTTGTGAATCGCTAGTTATCGCATCGGGCGGTTTAACAATGCCCAAGCTTGGCGCCACTCCTATAGGCTATAAAATTGCAGAGCAGTTTGGCTTAAACGTACTACCTACCATGGCGGCGCTTGTGCCATTTACTTTGCATCAACACGATAAAGAACGCTTTGAAGGGCTTTCAGGAATTAGTATACCGTGCGAAGTGTCTAGCGAAGACGGCACTGTATTTAAAGAGAATATTTTGTTTACTCACCGAGGTTTATCGGGGCCTGCGATATTGCAAATAAGCTCATTTTGGCGAGCAGGGCAGGCAGTAAGCATAAACTTGCTCCCTGATCTCGATTTAAAACAGCAACTGGCTGATTGGCGAGAAACACAAGCCCAAAAATCATTAAAAAACAGCCTTGCGACTATTTTACCCAAACGCTTTATAGACATACTGCACGACAGCAAAGCTATTCCAGATTGTAATATTAATCAGCTTACCCATGCTCAAATAGATGAGTTAGCAAGCTATATTCACGCATGGCAAATAAAACCTAATGGCACAGAGGGCTATCGTACCGCCGAGGTAACTAAACATTGCAAGGAAAATCGTTTATTTATTTTTATGATCAAAAATACAATGACTTATACTGGAAATAAGATCAACAGTAAAAAACCAGATCAAATACTCAAGTTGTTGATCAATTCAAAGCAAGAGAATTCACTTAATTTTAAAGAAGCTGCCTAATGACGAATTTTGAAACAGCAGATGTAATTGTTATTGGTGCTGGGGCGGCGGGATTGTTTGCAGCTGCTACCGCAGGAAAAAATAACAGAAAAGTTACAGTATTAGACCATGCGAAAAAGCCCGGAAAAAAGATTCTAATCTCAGGCGGCGGTAGGTGTAACTTCACTAACTATAATATAGAACCTGACAAGTACTTATGCCAAAATCCTCATTTCTGCAAGTCTGCACTTAGTCAATATACCCAGTGGGACTTTATCGGTTTAGTTAGTGATTATCAGATCCCTTATCATGAAAAAACACTTGGCCAACTATTCTGCGATGATTCAGCCAAGGATATTGTAAATATGCTCATGGCTGAATGTGAAAAAAATCATGTTGATTTCAGCTTTCAAACAGAAATAATTAAAATAGAAAAGCTGAGTGATGGCAAGTTTTGTATATCTACAAATAAACAAAGCTATAAGTGTGAGTCATTAATTATCGCGACAGGCGGATTGTCGATGCCGAAATTAGGAGCTACTCCTTTTGCATATAAAGTTGCCAAACAGTTCGGCCTTACAGTATTACCAACTAGAGCTGGACTCGTTCCTTTTACTTTAGACCCCATTTTAAAGGAAATACTTTCAGAAGTTTCCGGAATTTCAACCAATGTAACTGTAACAACAAACAATACATCCTTTTCAGAAGATATGCTTATTACTCATAGAGGCTTATCGGGACCCGCGATATTACAGATTTCTTCTTATTGGAACCCCGGAGATCAAGTTGAGGTTAATTTACTTCCAAGTCACGATATAGAAGAAATTATCAACAAAGCTTTATTAGAACAACCTAATATTTCGACTAAAAATTTACTTTCTAGTTTCTTTGCTAAAAGATTTGCCGAGAAGCTGATAGCTTTATTTGAAATCCCTAATATACCTATCAAACAGCTCAACCATAAGCAGGTTCAGTTATTATCTGAGAATTTACATTCATGGAAAATAAAGCCTTCTAATACTGAGGGATATCGTACAGCTGAAGTAACCATCGGTGGAATAAATACAGATCAGCTATCTTCTAAGACAATGGAAGTAAAATCTGTTCCGGGTCTATTTTTCATTGGAGAAGCGATTGATGTAACTGGCTGGCTAGGGGGGTACAACTTTCAGTGGGCTTGGAGTAGTGGATGGGTTGCTGGAAAAAATGCTTAGTTAGTTTATTAGATTCTAAGTGAAGACAATTAGGTTCAAACAGAGACAGTTTTATAATCGAATAAAGACAAAGATTGGCTAGTTATTACTATTCGGTGACTGATAGTAATAGAGTTACTAATGTCTATGCGATGTAGTTTTTAATGATTCTATTTGCTGAGGGCTGAAAATGAATAACCAGTTTGTGCCAAATGCCCTTCCGGTCTAACTCATTTCGCGTTAACGCAAATACTCTAAAGATCTGTTTTGAGCGACAAGCGGACGTAATAGCATTGTCCGCTTTATAAAATTTTATGAAATTTGGTAGATAGCTTTCCCTCCTTCTATGGATCTAAAAGTGCCACTTTTACTTATTAGGCTACATTCATGGCTACTATCAACTATTTTAAATTCGCTTGATGCAATTCCACTCTCAAATTTTCCATCGTGCTTTAATGTGAGTACAACTTGTTCATCGTTATTATCATACGTAATGGTTTCAAACCAGTCGCGCTTTTTATTACAAAACACAAACAGCGCGCCCGATAGCACGGGTAATTCAAGCTCACATTCCACCAACGCCGCAAGGCCATTGATGGATTTACGAAAGTCCACATGCTCAGCACATAAGTAC
>NZ_JAQREZ010000182.1:0-321 GCF_028598715.1 Pseudoalteromonas sp. GABNS16E | reverse complement strand
AGCCTGGCAATGTCCTACTTTCACATAGCAAATGCTACACTATCATCGGCGCTGTTTCGTTTCACTACTGAGTTCGGCATGGGGTCAGGTGGGTCCAAAACGCTATGGTTACCAAGCAAATTAGGGGGTCAGTCCGTTTTCACGTACCAACTAAATTTGGAAAATTCTGATAATATTTTTTAAGTCTAAGTATTTATCTACTTTAGCTATTAACTTCTGTCGCTTGTTTCTGTCACAAAACGCGTTTGGCGTTGTATGGTTAAGCCTCACGGGTAATTAGTACAAGTTAGCTTAATGGCTCACACCACTTCCACATCTTGC
>NZ_JAQREZ010000181.1:0-328 GCF_028598715.1 Pseudoalteromonas sp. GABNS16E | reverse complement strand
CCTACTTTCACATAGCAAATGCTACACTATCATCGGCGCTGTTTCGTTTCACTACTGAGTTCGGCATGGGGTCAGGTGGGTCCAAAACGCTATGGTTACCAAGCAAATTAGGTGCAAAGGAGTAATGGTAAGCACGTAGTGCTACTATTTCCTTTGCGCAAGGTGCCTAAATGTTAACGCTACGCGCTAAGAGTCACCTCATAAATTTGGAAAATATCTGATAATATTTTTTAAGTCTAAGTATCTATCTACTTTAGCTATTAACTTCTGTCGCTTGTTTCTGTCACAAAACGCGTTTGGCGTTGTATGGTTAAGCCTCACGGGTAAT
>NZ_JAQREZ010000180.1:0-333 GCF_028598715.1 Pseudoalteromonas sp. GABNS16E | reverse complement strand
CTCCAGCGAGTTGCCATTGATGGAGTAAGCCTAAGGAATAAAAACCACGGTCAAAAAGGGTCAGTGAATGATTAGGCGTATCGCTAATTAGCTGCTCTGCTAGCACCATTTCATTCGATTTGTATTTGTCAAACGCGCTATTAATGAGTTGGTGGCTTGTCAGCTCCATTTGGCACACCATGCGGATTTGAGGAAATGCCGTGTGCCCATACTGAGTACTACCAGAGCCATACTTTTCACGGTTTTGAGCAGTATCAGTCGTTCTCCACACAACCCCATCGACACCGAGTAAATTTAGTCCATTCCATATTTCGAATTTACCTTGTTGATACC
>NZ_JAQREZ010000179.1:0-333 GCF_028598715.1 Pseudoalteromonas sp. GABNS16E | reverse complement strand
GTTGATATAGCTCATCAAGTTCAGGAGTTATACCTAACCCACCAAGTTGTCCAACAAATCGGGCACCTAAACTTTCCTCAAGTATAATTACTAAGTTTTTTTTAACTCCAGACACAAAAGGTTTGTTATGTGCCAAGGTCGGAATATTTCCGGTGACAAACTGCTTACGATAAGAAGCCTTTTTGACTATATCTATAACTTGCTGATGAGGCATTGTGCCATACAAATTGCTAGCACTTTTTTCGTTACCCATGTTTTTCAGCGCAAACGCAACACTGTAAGTGGAGTTAAGAACAAGTGAATTTACTAGTGAATCTTGAGAAAAATAGACTA
>NZ_JAQREZ010000178.1:0-344 GCF_028598715.1 Pseudoalteromonas sp. GABNS16E | reverse complement strand
GCTTCAAAAGCTAAAGAATGAACCTGAATTGATGCTTCATCGCAAGCAAACTGTTGAGCACCCCTTTGGCACAATTAAACTCTGGATGGGAGCTACCCACTTACTAACACGAGGTTTAAAAAGCGTGGGGACAGAAATAAGTCTTCATGTCCTAGCTTACAACTTCAGAAGAATGATAACAATTATGGGAGTTAACGGCCTAAGTAAAGCAATTAGAGTAGCGTTGCCATAGCAGTTTCGCTCGCGCGGAGAAAATTGCGATACTGAGAAAAAATCGATCGCAACCATCTTAAATGGTTTCAAACTAAGAACATACCCAAGACAATTTATTAAAAATTAGTTTT
>NZ_JAQREZ010000177.1:0-346 GCF_028598715.1 Pseudoalteromonas sp. GABNS16E | reverse complement strand
GTATGACGACCACCTTCATCTTTAGAAAGTACGTATACTTCTGAAGTGAATGTAGTGTGTGGGTTGATTGAACCAGGCTTAGCTAGTACTTGACCACGTTCAACGTCTTCACGCTTAGTACCACGTAGAAGTGCACCAATGTTCTCACCAGCACGACCTTCGTCAAGAAGCTTACGGAACATTTCAACACCAGTACAAGTAGACTTAGTAGTCTCTTTAATACCAACGATTTCAACTTCGTCGTTCACGTTGATGATACCAGCTTCAACACGACCAGTTACTACTGTACCACGGCCTTGGATTGAGAAAACGTCTTCGATAGGCATGATGAATGGCTTATCGATGT
>NZ_JAQREZ010000176.1:0-354 GCF_028598715.1 Pseudoalteromonas sp. GABNS16E | reverse complement strand
AAAGTCGTTTTTATATTGAGAATTACTACAACTCAGTGCGAATGCATGGGACGATTGGAAATGTTAGCCCCATACAATATGAATCAATGAATTAAAACCCCGTGTCTACTTTATCGGGGTCAGATCAAAAAGCTGATAACTGAAAACTGAAAACTAAACACTTTTCTTCAGGCATTAAAAAAGGCCACCGTAGTGACCTCTTTTTAGTATTAATTAGCTAGGCTAATTATTACTCTACGATAGTTGCTACAACACCAGCACCTACAGTACGGCCACCTTCACGGATAGCGAAACGAAGACCTTCGTCCATCGCGATTGGCGCGATTAGAGTTACTGTCATCTTAACGTTATCAC
>NZ_JAQREZ010000175.1:0-364 GCF_028598715.1 Pseudoalteromonas sp. GABNS16E | reverse complement strand
ACCCAAACGGGTCTTTGTTATGTGACAGTTTAACTTCGCCAGAAGTTAATATTGAATACTAAAGTAGATACCAATTAATCATAAATGATTAAATTGGCACTGAATGATACTGCTATCATTCTTTTTTTACTTTTGAAAACTCTTGATAAATACGAATATTTATCAGAATTTTATTATCAGCTTTTCCAAATTTTTAAAGAGCATATTAATCAGTTAAACCCAAAGGATAAAACTAACTAACAATCATCTGTGTGGACACTACGAACAAATAAGTTCTAAATCGTATAAGGAGGTGATCCAGCCCCAGGTTCCCCTAGGGCTACCTTGTTACGACTTCACCCCAGTCATGAATCACTCCGTGGTA
>NZ_JAQREZ010000174.1:0-393 GCF_028598715.1 Pseudoalteromonas sp. GABNS16E | reverse complement strand
TGACCGACTTATTTGATGTAATAATACTTGATGTCATGTTACCTGACGTATCCGGTTGGAAAATTTTACAGTCGCTACGTGAAGCAGATAACAAAACCCCAGTACTATTTTTATCTGCTCGCGATAGTATAGACGATAGAGTAAAGGGGCTCGAACTTGGTGCTGATGACTATTTAATAAAGCCTTTTGCTTTTGCTGAAGTTTTAGCAAGAGTACGCACTCTTATTCGCCGTGGTGTAGTACAAACAGTTGACGATATACTGATAGTTGCTGATTTAGAAATGGATATTCCAAAGCGAAAAATACAACGTGCAGGCAAGCGTATTTTATTGAGTAATAAAGAGTTTAGCTTACTTGAACTATTGTTACGGCGCGAAGGTGAAGTACTGCCAC
>NZ_JAQREZ010000173.1:0-398 GCF_028598715.1 Pseudoalteromonas sp. GABNS16E | reverse complement strand
CTAGTATTCAAAAACAAGAACACTAACAAACATGTAAAAAAGAGACCGACAGTTTCCCTTGGTAATTAGCAATTACGACAGAATTGCTTGGTAATTAAGATACGACAAAGTCGCTTGGTGTTAACAGCATTAGGTGTACTAGCTCATATCTGAACTTACAGATTAAATGAATAGGTTTAGACTTCATCTGACAGACAGCCATGAGCGAGAAGCAGACGTCCATACAAACTCGTTTTTGGACAATTATGAGTTAGAGTCGACGGGCGGTTCGGTGCCCAGACTGTGTGAAAACTAATTTTTAATAAATTGTCTTGGGTATGTTCTTAGTTTGAAACCATTTAAGATGGTTGCGATCGATTTTTTCTCAGTATCGCAATTTTCTCCGCGCGAGCGAAACT